>JAOTWE010000119.1 GCA_029863065.1 Betaproteobacteria bacterium | reverse complement strand
AAACCCGTAGCGGAAAGCGGCTTCGGCAGGAAACCGCAGGACCTCGACAAGGCGCACAAGGCGTTCGACGGCACCGAGATCCGCAACGGCGACGTGCTGATCGCCGCGATCACCTCCTGCACCAACACTTCCAATCCGGGCGTGCTGCTCGCCGCGGGGCTGCTGGCGAAGAAGGCGGTGGAGCTCGGCCTCTCGGTCAAGCCGCACGTCAAGACTTCGCTCGCGCCGGGCTCGCGCGTCGTCACCGAATACCTTGCCAAGGCGGGCCTGACGCCCTACCTCGACAAGCTCGGCTTCAACCTCGCCGCCTACGGTTGCACGACGTGCATCGGCAACTCCGGGCCGCTGGCGCAGCCGATCGAGGAAGCCATCGTCAAGAACGACCTGGTGTGCGCCGCCGTGCTCTCGGGCAACCGCAACTTCGAGGCGCGCATCCACCCCAACATCCGCGCCAACTTCCTCGCCAGTCCGCCGTTGGTGGTGGCGTACGCCCTCGCCGGCACCATGCTGAAGGACTTCAGGACCGAGCCGATCGGCAAGTCCAGGGACGGACGCGATGTCTACATCGGCCACATCTGGCCGAGCGCCGAGGAGATCAAGGCGCTGCTCAAGCTGGCGATGGACGCGCCGACCTTCCGGCGCCTGTACGCCAACCTGGGCGACGCCAATCCGCTGTGGAAGAAGATTGCCGCGCCCACGGGCCAGGTGTACAGCTGGCCGGATTCCACCTACATCGCCGAGCCGCCGTTCTTCAGCGACTTCTCCATGCAGCCCGGCCGCCCCGCCGACGTCAAGGGCGCGAAGATCCTCGGCATTTTCGGCGACTCGGTGACCACCGACCACATTTCGCCCGCGGGGTCGATCAAGCCGACCTCCCCCGCCGGCATCTACCTGCAGGAGAACGACGTCGCGGTCTCCGACTTCAATTCGTACGGCGCGCGCCGCGGCAACCACGAGGTGATGATGCGCGGCACCTTCGCCAACGTGCGCATCAAGAACCTGATGCTCGGCGGCAAGGAGGGCGGCCTCACGCTGTACAACGGCGAGCAGATACCGATCTACGACGCCGCCATGCGCTACGTCGCCGAGGGCAGGCCCACGGTGGTGTTCGGCGGCGAGGAGTACGGCACCGGCTCATCGCGCGACTGGGCGGCCAAGGGCACGCAGCTCCTGGGCGTGAAGGCCGTGATCGTGCGCAGCTTCGAGCGCATCCACCGCTCCAACCTCGTCGGCATGGGGGTGCTGCCGCTGCAGTTCCAGGGCGGCGATTCCGCGCAGTCGCTCGGCCTGAAGGGCGACGAGACCATCGACATCGCGGGGCTCGACGATATCCGGCCGCAGCAGGAACTGACGCTCGCCATCACGCGCGCCGACGGCTCGCGCCAGGAGATCAAGGTCCGCTCGCGCATCGACACGCCGATCGAGGTCGATTACTTCATGCACGGCGGCATCCTCGCCTACGTGCTGCGGGAACTGATGGCGAAGGCCGGAAAGGCGGCGGCGAAAGCAGCGTAGCTCCATGCCGCCCCGGGGAAGTCGCCTCGCCTGCACCCTGAAGACCGTCGACGGCTGCCACGGCTCTTTCGACGTCACGCCGGGCGAGCAGCCCAACAGCATCGCCAGCGTCGGCGACGTGAACTGGAACAAGCCGCCCGAGAAGCCGGTGCTCGAAGGCGCGTTCACCGTCATCGGCGATCTGGGCATGACCGGCCAGGTGATCCTCGTCAACCAGTACCAGTGGCGCGCGCTGACCGAGGCGAAGCTGGAGAAATTCTTCTACGCCGCCATGCTCTGGGGCAAAAGCCCCTTCAAGGTGATCGAGGACGCGCAGCTGATACTCAAGCGCGGGAAGTAGCGCGGGCGCGCGCGGCGTTCAGGCCTTGGCCAGCGCGCCCACCGGGCAGGAAACGCCCGTGCCGCCGAGGCCGCAGTAACCGCCCGGGTTCCTGGCGAGATACTGCTGGTGGTAATCCTCGGCGTAGTAGAACTCGCCCGCAGCCTTGATCTCCGTGGTGATCTTGCCGTAGCCCTTCGCCGCGAGCGCCGACTGGAATGCGTCGCGCGATGCCTGCGCCGCCTTCATCTGCGCCTCGCCGTAGGTGTAGACGGCGGAACGATACTGCGAGCCGCGGTCGTTGCCCTGGCGCATGCCCTGCGTCGGGTCGTGGCCTTCCCAGAACGTCTTCAGCAGCTCCTCGTAGCTCAGCCGCTTCGGGTCGAACACCACGAGCACCGCCTCGGTGTGGTTGGTGAAGCCGCTGCACACCTCCTCGTACGTCGGGTTCGGCGTTTCGCCGCCGGCGTAGCCGACCGCCGTGCTGTACACGCCGGGCCGTTGCCAGAAGATGCGCTCCGCGCCCCAGAAGCAGCCCAGGCCGAATTGCGCCAGCTCGAGGCCCGCGGGAAAAGGCGGCACGATACGATTGCCGTTCACGGCATGCCTTTCCGGCACCGGCATCTTTTCCCTTCGCCCGGGCAGCGTGCGATCCTGCGGCAGGAGCTGGGTCATCTTCTTCATGAACTCGAACATGGGCGGTTTCCTCTCGGTTCGACTGTACGGTGGGCCATTGGCCCACCCTACGGCCCTAGAATAACACCATGAAAATCTGCATCTTCGGCGCCGGCGCGGTGGGCGGCGTGATGGCCGGCTGGCTGCACCGGGCCGGACACGACGTCTCAGTCGTGGCGCGCGGCGCCAACCTGACGGCGATCCGCGCGCAGGGTCTTCGCATCCGCACTCACGCCACGGGCAAGGTCGCCGCGTTCCCGGTTCGCGCCGAGAGCGACCCGCAGAAGCTCGGCACGCAGGATTGCGTCATCGTCACGGTGAAGGCGCAGAGCCTGCCCGAGGCCGCGCGCGCCATGGCGGCACTTGCCGGTCCCGAGACCACTTTCGTCACCGCGATGAACGGCGTGCCGTGGTGGTTCTTCGACCGCCTGCGCTTCGGCGAAGGCAGGCTGCGCCTCGAGAGCCTCGACCCGGGCGGCGCCTTGTCGCGCGCCATGCCTACCGCGCGCATCGTCGGCTGCGTGATCCACCTCGCGGCGTCGACGCCGGAGCCCGGGATTATCAGCCACAACATGGGCAACAAGCTCATCCTCGGCGAACCCGGGGGCAAGAACACCGCGCGCACGCGCACGATCGCCGACGCTTTCACGCAGGCGGGCTTCGAGTGCGTGCAGAGCGAATTCATCGAGAAGGACTTCTGGGTGAAGCTGCTCGGCAACGTCAGCTTCAACCCGGTGTCGGCGCTGACGCTCGCCACCGCCGACAAGCTGATCGCCGACGTCGAGGTCAAGGATTACATGGTGGCGATCATGCGCGAGGTGCTGGCGATCGGCCGCGCGGTCGGCGTCGATGCCGACATCGACCCGGAGGCGCGCATCGACATGGCGCGCCACCTCGGCCGCTTCAAGACCTCGATGCTGCAGGACCTGGAAGCCGGCAAGCCGCTCGAAATCGACGGCCTGCTCGCCGGTACCCTGGAAGTGGCGCGCAAGGCGGGCGTCGCCGCGCCCTTCACGCACAGCCTCTCGGGGCTCATCCGCCTGCGCGCCCAGGCCACTGGACCGAAGCCATGAGAACCCTCCTGCTCGCGCTCCTTGCGGCGCTGCCGCTCGTCGCCGCAGCCAATTACGACGGCCCGGCGCTCGCGACCTGCCGCGCCTTCGGCGAGCGCGCGCTGCAGGCGGACGGCGCCGATTTCAAGGCGCTGGAGTTCGACAACGACCGGCACCTGTTCCACGAGCGCGAGTCGCGCAAGCTCGGCAGCCAGAGCCTCGGCGCCTCGCTCTCGGGCTACGGCGCGATCGTGCGCGAGGTCGGCCCGGCGGTGGAAATGGCGTTCCTGTGCCTGCTGGCGAACGACCGGCGCGCCCTCTGGTTTCACTGGATGCCGCGGCGCGACGCGCCGTCGCTTCGCCAGTGCCAACGCGGCACGGACGCGGGCGCTTGCCTGCAATCGCTGCTCAACCTGGCCGAGCGCGACCTGCTGGAGGTCGCGGCCTTCCGCTTCCAGGAGTCCCTGGAGGCCGACGCCAAGGCGGGCAACGACGCGGCGTCCACCGCCTACCGCAATTCGGCGGCCGCCTGGCGCAATTATCGCGATCTCGAATGCGCACGCCGCGGCGCAAGCGGCAGCGACGCCTGGCGCGCCTGCGTCGTCGACCTCACGCGCCGGCGCTACCTCGACCTTCAGTGATCCCCGAGCCGCGGCCAGTGGCCGTGGCGCGCATAGCCGATGTCGTAGCGCCCGAGCCGCCAGCGCCGCGGCACCGCCGCGTCGCGCACGCGCCGCAGGATCTCCGCGCCCGAATCGTGCGGCGACTCGTACAGGTGGTCCACTTTGGCGCGCGCCACCGCCGCGTCCGGCAGCCCTACCGCGGCGCGCTCGACTACGGCCCAAACCTCCTCGAGATCCTTACGCGGAAATAGGCTGCGGCGACCGGCGATCAGCTCGTCGACGGATCCGACCTGGCGATTCTTTGCACCATGCTCCTCGTGCGCGGCCAGTTTCTGCTGCAGCGCTTCATCGCCGCCCAGGTAGGAGAAGTGCCAGCCGCCTTCGGGCACTTGAAACACTTGCGCGCCACGATCGAATCCCAGCGCATGGCGGCCGCGCATGGCACGCCCGGTGGTGCGCAGGCCGTTGATGGTCCTCGCATGACCGTATAGCGCGGCGGCGGTTCCCAGCCAGGGCAGTTTGCGCGACCACACCAGCTCGAAGTTGAGCCGGAAATAGAACATGCGCTGCTCGAAGACGAGGATGCTGCGCGCTTGGGCTGTGGCCAGGAATTCGCGCGCGCGCCGCACTGCTGCCACCGTCGGAATCTCGTCGACGTCGGAGACCAGCACCAAGTCCTGCGGCGTGGCGCCGAGCTCGCGCAGCGCCGGCCCGATGCCCTCGCGCTGCGCCTGCTCGCGCTCCCAGTCGCTGTAGCCCACGGGGAGATCCACCGACCGCACTACGAACTTGGGATGATTGAGCAGGTCGGCGGCGCCAGACTCCGAAAGGTAAAGCGGCTTGGGCTTGCCGGAATGCGTCTGGTGCGCCTCGATCACCACGAAGCGGTCCACAACGTCCTCCAGGCAGGCGATGCGCAGGCGCAGCTGCTCGAACTCGCTGTAGAACGGGACGCAGTCGAAAATCTTCAAGCGGCGAGCGTCTTGCGAAAGTAGGCGATGGTCTCCTTCAGCCCGTCTTCGAGCGCGACCTTCGGCGCCCAGCCGAGCTTGTCCTGCGCCAGGCTGATGTCCGGCTGGCGCTGCATCGGATCGTCCTCGGGCGCGGGCAGGTACTTGAGCTTCGCCTTGCCGCCCGCCAGCCGCAGCACCATCTCGGCGAGCGCCAGCATGGTGAATTCGCCGGGATTGCCGATGTTCACCGGCCCGGTGAAGCCGCGCGCGCTCGCCATCATGCGCACCAGCGCCTCGATCAAGTCGTCGACGTAGCAGAAGCTGCGCGTCTGCGTGCCCTTGCCGTAGATCGTCAGGTCTTCGCCGCGCAGCGCCTGGACGATGAAGTTCGAGACGACGCGGCCGTCGTTCGGGTGCATGCGCGGCCCGTAGGTGTTGAAGATGCGCACCACCTTGATGTCGAGCTGGTGCTGGCGGTAGTAGTCGAAGAACAGCGTTTCGGCGCAGCGCTTGCCCTCGTCGTAGCACGAGCGCGGGCCGATCGGGTTGACGCGCCCCCAGTAACCCTCCGTCTGCGGATGTACTTCCGGGTCGCCGTAGACCTCGGACGTGGACGCCTGCAGGATCCGCGCGCGCGTGCGCTTCGCCAGCCCGAGCATGTTGATCGCACCGTGCACGCTGGTCTTGGTAGTCTGCACCGGATCGCGTTGGTAGTGAATCGGCGACGCCGGACAGGCAAGGTTGTAGATCTGCTCCACTTCCACATACAACGGAAACGTGACGTCGTGCCGCAGCAGCTCGAAGTTCGGCCGGCCGAACAGCGGCTGCACGTTGTCCTTGCCGCCGGTGTAGAAGTTGTCGACGCACAGCACGTCGTGGCCCTCGCCGACGAGCCGCTCGCACAGGTGCGAGCCGAGAAAGCCCGCACCGCCGCTCACCATGATCTTGCGCATGGGGTCGCATTCTACCCGCGGGGTAAACTGGCGCCCAATGAACCCGCATCGCCTGTGTATCGCGCCGATGATGGACTGGACCGACCGGCACTGCCGGGCTTTCCTGCGCCAGGTGAGTTCGCGCGCCTTCCTCTACACCGAGATGATCACCACCGGCGCCCTGATCCACGGCGACGTCGAGCGCCATTTGGCGTTCAGCGCCGCGGAGCATCCGGTCGCAGCGCAGCTCGGCGGCAGCGAGCCGGAGGATCTGGCGCATTGCGCGAAGCTCGTTCAGGAGTATGGCTACGACGAAGTCAATCTGAACTGCGGCTGCCCGAGCGAGCGGGTGCAGCGGGGTTCATTTGGGGCGTGTCTCATGGCAGAACCATCACTCGTGGCTGACTGTGTTATCGCCATGCGAGAGTCGGTTTCGACCCCGGTGACGATAAAGCACCGCACCGGGGTCGATCAGATAGAAACCTACGATTTCCTCGCCAAGTTCGTGGACACGGTGTCGCGCGCGGGCTGCAGCACCTTCATCGTCCATGCGCGGAACGCGATGCTGAAGGGCCTCTCGCCCAAGGAGAACCGGGAAGTCCCGCCCCTCAAGCACCATTACGTATACCGCCTCAAGCAGGACTTCCCGCACCTCGAGATCGTCATCAACGGCGGCATCACGAACTGGGGGCAGATCGACGCCCACCTCGCGCACGTGGACGGCGTGATGCTGGGGCGCGCCGCCTACCATGACACCTGGCTGCTGGCCGATCCCGGCAAGACGCGCGCCGGCGTGGTGCGCGCCATGGCGGACTATGCCGCGGGCCTTCCCAGCCTGCGCCTGGTTTCCCGCCACATGCTCGGGCTGTACCACGGCCACCCGCGCGCGCGCCTCTGGCGGCGCATGCTTTCCGATCCCGCTCGGCTTTCGCAGAACGACCCGACCCTGCTGCTCGAAGCGCTCGCCGCAGTAGAATCCGGCTCCAAGGAGACCCCCCATGAGCGCCGTCCTCAAGCCGAAGAATTCCAGGCCCGTCCGTGAGCGCGTCGGCCGCGAAGAGTGGCAGATGCGCGTCGACCTCGCCGCCGCCTACCAGCTGGCGGCGCTGTTCAAGTGGACCGACCTCATCTACACCCACTTCTCGGCGCGCGTGCCGGGCAGCGAGGACTTCCTCATCAATGCCTACGGGCTGATGTTCGACGAGATCACGGCCTCCAACCTGGTGCGCATCGATGCCAAGGGCAAGGTGATCGACGATCCGCTCGAGCTCGGCTACAACGAGGCCGGTTTCGTCATCCACGGCTGCATGCACGAGGCCCGGCCCGAGATCAACTGCGTGATTCATACGCACACGCGCGCCGGCGTCGCCGTGTCGGCGATGAAGTGCGGCCTGCTGCCCATCAGCCAGCACGCCATGCGCGTGCAGCAGCAATGCACCTACCACGACTATGAAGGTATCGCCCTCGACATGAGCGAACGCGAGCGCATGGCGGCCAGCCTCGGCAAGAAGTCCAAGGTCATGATCCTTCGCAACCACGGCCTGCTGACGCTGGGCGAGACGGTGCGCGAGGCTTTCGAGCTGATGTACTACCTCGACTGCGCCTGCCAGATCCAGGTCGACGCCATGGCCGGCGGCGCAGACAACGTGCAGCTCATGTCGCAGAACGCCGCCGCCACGGCCACCGAGCAGTTCCAGCGCGACGACCGGCCCTCGACGCACAAGGACTGGCCGGCGCTGCTGCGCCTGCTCGAGCGACGCGGGATCGACTACGTGGGCTGAGCCGCGCGCGCGGGCAGCCGCAGCACGGTGAGAATGGACAGGGCGAGCACCCCCACCACTGCGTAGAACACCGTTGCAGGCTGCCCGTGATCGAGCAGCCAGCCGAACACCACCGGCGTCACCATCGAGCCGACGTCCAGGCCCGAATACACGAAGCCGTACACCTTGCCGGTCGCGCCGACCGGCGTCGCGCCACGCACGATCAGATCGCGCGAGGGATTGGTGAGGCCGCCGGCGAATCCCGCGGCGCCGAGCAGCAGCGGCAGCAACACCGCCGGCAGCCAGGCCGAGGCGAGCACGAACACCAGCGTGGCGCTCGCCGCCATGCCGGCCACCGCCACGAGATCGTGGCGCGTCGCGCGCACCGCGACGAAGCCGCCGCAGAAGATGCCGGTTGCGCCACCGACGAGGTACGCGGTGAGCGCCGCCGAGGCGAGCGCGGCATTCGCGCCGTAGAGCGACATCATGGTGGCGATGCCAAAGGTCTGGATGGCGATGAACGCCACGCCGAGCATGACGAAATAGCCGAACACCATCAGTACCGGCAGCTGCGCCAGTACGCGCAGGTCGGCGCCGAGCCCGGCGCTTGGGCGGCGCCTGTCTGCGGGCTCCACGTGCAGCGCGCCGCGATGCAGCGCCAGTACCGCCACTACCATCGCGCCGATCGCCGCCGCGCCGAGCAGCGCTCCGCGCCAGCCGAAGGCCGAGGCCATGGCGATGCCGTAGGCGGGCGCCGCCGCATATCCGAGATAGCCGGCGATGCCGTGCCAGCTGAAGGCGTAGCCGAGCCGGTTCACGGTAACGCGCGCGTTCAGGATGGAGAAGTCCACCGGATGAAACACGCTGTTGCCGAAACCGCCGATCGCCGCGGCGACGACCAGCATCGAGAAATTCTGCGCCAGCCCAGCGAGCAACACGCCGCAGACGGCGAGCGTGAGCCCGGCAAACAGCACGCGGCGCGCGCCGAAGCGATCGACGGCGAAGCCGGCCAGCGTCTGGCAGATGCCCGACACCGTGTAGTAGAGGGCCACGGTGGCGCCGAGCGCCGTGTAGCTGACGCCCACATCGTCCTTGATCAGCGGGAACAGCACCGCCGTGGCGATCTGGAAGAAGTGCGACAGGCCGTGGGCGAGCGCCACCAGGCCGATCACCTTCACGTCCCGGCGCAGCGCGTCAGCGGCAATGGCCATCGATGAACCTCGTCAATGCGGCGAGCGTCGCCTGCGGCTGGTCGCGGAACGGCGCGTGCGCGCACGCGGGCAGCTTGACGAGCTCGCAGGTGCCGCGCACCCCGCGCCGGATCGCCTCGAGCTGCGCCATCGTGCCGTACTCGTCGTCTTCGCCCTGGATCGCAAGCACCGGGCAGGCGATCCCGGGCAGGTACTCCTCGATGTTCCATTTCAGGAATTCGGGGTCGAGCCAGACGTCGGCCCACAGGTGGAAGGTC
>JAOTWE010000118.1 GCA_029863065.1 Betaproteobacteria bacterium | reverse complement strand
TCAATGCCTTCAAGGTGCAGTGGGAAATGTTCCTGCGCCACGTCGCGGGCGAGGGGCCGTTCCGCTGGGGTCTGCTCGAGGGCGCGAAGGGCGTGCAGCTCGCCGAGCTCGGCTTGAAGAGCTGGCGGCAGAGGAAATGGCTCAAGGTCGCGAAGCTGAAATCATGAAACTCCCGGGGCTGCAAGGATGCGGCTGAACAAGCTCGGCGCGGGCTTCGGCGCGGAATCAGGCGCTATTGACGCCCCGTTGCAGGAGATCTGGGACGCGTTCTTCGCGGCGCAGGTGCTGGTGCTGCGCGGTTTGCGGCTCACGGCGGGCCAGTTCCTCGAGTTCGCGCGCCGCTTCGGGCGGCCCGAGCCGCACGTCATCGACCAGTTCCACCACCCCGAGCACGCCGACATCCTGATTCTGTCGAACCGGAAGCAGGACGGCGAGCCCATCGGGCTGGCGGACGCCGGCACCTATTTCCACACCGACTACTCCTACCTTGAGGTGCCGGCGCGCTGCACGATGCTCTATTCGATCGAAGTGCCGCAGCGCGGGGGCGACACGCTGTTCGCCAATCAGTACGCCGCATACGACGATCTGCCATCGCCGCTGAAGCAGCGCATTGAAGGTCTGGTTGCATTGCACCACTACGGCAACCGGGACGACCTGGACAAGGCTTCGCGCACCGTAGCCTCCGTCCTGACCGAGGATCAGGAGGAGAAACTGGCGTGGGTGAAGCATAAGCTGGTGCGGTCCCACCCGGTCACCGGCAGGAAGGCGCTGTATGCCGTCTCCGGAAGCTCCTTCGGCATCGAGGGCATGCCCAAGGATGAGGCGGTCGGCCTGCTCGATGAGCTCAAGCGCCACGCCACGCAGGAAAAGTATCAGCTGCGCCTGAAATACGGAGTCGGCGATCTCGTAATCTGGGACAATGCGTCGCTGCTGCACTCGGCGACGCTGACCGCTCCAGAAGATCCGCGCACCCTGTGGCGCATAACCGTAAAAGAGGAGAGGAAAACGTGAAACGAAAATTGATGCTGGCCGCGCTGTGCGCGGCGTTCGCCATGCCCGTTGCAGCCCAGACCATTACGCTGCACGGCGCATCCCAGTTCAACGACGACCATGCCTTCACCAAGGCGATGGTGAAATTCGAGGAGCTGGTGAAGAAGTACTACGGCAAGCCGGTGGACTTCGTGCTGCACAAGAACTCCGAACTCGGCCTGGAAAAGCAGTACTTCGAGTACATGGCGCAGGGCAAGGCAGTGGACTACGCCATCGTCTCGCCGGCGCACATGTCGACCTTCTCCAAGGCGGCGCCGTTCATCGACGCGCCGTTCCTGTTCCGCGACCTCAAGCATTGGAACAAGGTGCTCGACGCCAACGTGCTCAAGCCGGTCGCCGACGAGATCGCGCAGAAGGCCGACGTGATGCTGATCGGCTACGCGGGCGGCGGCACGCGCAACATCTTCGTCAACAAGCCGGTGCGCAACATGGCTGAATTGAAGGCGCTCAAGGTGCGCGTGCAGGGTGCGCCGATCTGGTCCAAGACCTTCGCCGCGGCCGGCATGGCGCCGACCGTGATCGCCTACAACGAGGTCTACAACGCGATCCAGAACGGGGTCATCGCCGCGGGCGAGAACGAAGCGGCGGGGGTGGAGCAGATGAAGTTCTACGAGGTCGCGCCGCACCTGTCGATGACGCGGCACGCCATCACCATCCGGCCGCTGTGCTTCGCGGGCAAGACGTTCAAGAAGCTGCCCAAGGCCCTGCAGGTCGCGGTGCTGAAGGCGGGCAAGGAGGCGGGCGCCTACGGCCGCCAGATCGAGTCGAGCGAGGACGAAGCGAAACTCGTCAGGATGGAAAGCGAAGGCAAGCTCAAGCGCGTGCCATTCGCCGGCAGAAGCCAGATGAAGAAGCTGGTCGACCCGGTGATGACGGCCTACGCCAAAGAGATCGGCGCCGAGAAGATCCTGGCAAAGATCAACGCCATCAAGTAGGCGCTCCCTGAGAGGAACGCGGCGGCGCCCAAGCGCCGCCGCTTTTTTGTGTTCAGAAAACTTACGCACTGGTACGGGACGCTGCTGTCCTGGCTGCTCGTCGCTTCCGTGGCGATCCTGGTCGTTCCAGTATCGCTGCAGATCTTCTCGCGCTACACGGCGCTGATCCCGAGCTACATCTGGACCGAGGAGATGGCGCGCGTGTTCTTCATCTGGTCGATCATGCTCGGCGCCATGGTCGGCATCCGCGAGGGCACGCACTTCGTGGTGGACCTGTGGCCGGCGATGAATGCGCGAGCGCAGGCGGCGCTGCGGCTGGTGTCCGCAGTGTTCGTACTGGCGTTCGCCATGGTGTTCCTGTGGTGGGGCATCGACTTCACGCGCTTCGCGTTCAACCGCATCTCCGAGCTCGCCGAGTTGCCGCTGTGGATCATCCATGTCGCCTGGCCGCTCGCCGGCGCGACCTGGATCCTGTTCCAGGGTGAGCATATGTGGAACGACCTGCGCGCACTGTTGGGAAATGCAGCGGGAGGCGGCCGATGATGAGCGCCACCCTGCTCGATCCGGCCACCGCGAGCCTGATCATGTTCGGCGCGTTCTTCCTGCTGCTCGCGCTGCGCGTGCCGGTGGCGTTCGCGCTGGGGCTCGCCTGCCTGCCGATCTTCCTCATCGAAGACCGCCTCACGCCGCAGAACCTGGTGCAGGAGACCTTCAACGCCTACAACTCGTTCATCCTGCTGGCGGTGCCGTTTTTCCTCCTCACCGCCAACCTGATGAACGTGGGCGGCATCACCAACCGCCTGGTGCGACTGTCGCGCGACCTGGTGGGACATTTCCCGGGCGGCCTGGCGCAAGTCAATGTGGTGCTGTCGTTTTTCTTCGCCGGAATCTCGGGCTCCTCCACTGCCGATGCGGCGAGCCAGTCGAAGATCTTCATCGAAGCGCAGCGCAAGGAAGGCTACCACGACAGTTTCTCGGTGGCGATCACCGCGGTCTCGTCGGTGCTCGCGGTGATCATCCCGCCCTCGATCCTGATGATCGTGTGGGGCGGGCTGCTCACGGTGTCCATCGGCGGGCTGTTCCTCGCCGGCATCGTTCCGGGAATCCTCATCGCGGTGGCGCAGATGGCAACGGTGCATGTCTACGCCAAGCTGCGCAACTATCCGACCTACCCGCGCGCCACGCTGATCGAGACGTTCAAGGCGATCGGCGTGGCCGTGCCGGCGCTGATGACGCCGATCATCATCATCGGCGGCAAGATCTTCGGCTGGTTTACCGCGACCGAGTCCGCCTGCATCGCAGTGCTCTACGCGGCCGCGCTCACCATGTTCGTGTACCGGGAGTTGGACCTGAAGGGCCTGCACCACGCGCTGCTCGAAACGGGGCGGCTCACCGGGGTGGCGCTGTTCTGCGTCGGTACCGCCTCGGCCTTCGGCTGGCTGCTCGCCTATTACCAGATTCCGAAGGCGCTGCTCGCGGGCGTGGCGACCTGGGGCATGGGACCCATTGCGACCGGTTTTTTCATTTCCGCAGTGTTCCTGGTCGTCGGTTGCTTTCTGGACGCCATTCCGGCGATCGTCATCGTCGGCACCGTGCTTGAGCCCCTGGCGAAAAGCGTCGGCATGGACCCCATCCACTTCGCCATGATCGGCATCGTGTCGCTCGCCTTCGGGCTGGTGACGCCGCCCTACGGGCTTTGCCTGATGATCTCGGCGCACATTGCCGGCATCCGCATCATGGATGCGCTGAAGGACGTATTCATCATGCTGATGCCGATGTTCGCAGTGCTGGCGCTGGTCATCATGTGGCCGGACCTGGTGCTGTTCCTGCCGAAGCTGTTCCCGCCGGGGACGCTGTGAGATGAAGATTACGGGTGTCCGGGCGCACTGCCTCGCGAGCGAGCTCGAAACGCCGTTCGCCTTCTCGCAAGGCTGGGTGAAGGCGCGCGGCGCCTGCCTGGTCGAAGTGCAGACGGACGCAGGGCTCACCGGCTGGGGCGAGGCGCTGTGCCAAGGATTGCAGCCGCCGCAGATCGCGGCGGCCGCGATCGAGTCCGCGTTGAAGCCGTTGCTCATCGGGGCCGACCCGCTGCAGATCGAGCCGCTGTGGCACCGCATGTACATGCAGACGCGCGACTACGGCATGAAGGGGGCGATGATCGCCGCCATCAGCGGCGTGGATATCGCGCTGTGGGACATTGCCGGAAAAAGCCTCGGCCAGCCGGTGTGGCGCCTGCTCGGCGGCGCGCACCGCGAACGCGTGCAGATCTACGCCACCGGCTTCTACCGCGAAGCGGGACAGGGCGAGGCGCCGCGGCTCGCCGACGAGGCCACGCAGCGCGCGGCGGAAGGGTTCCGCTTCCTGAAAATCAAGCTCGGCTTCGGCGTCGCGGACGACCTCGCGGTGATGCAGGCTGTAGCCAGCGCGATCGAGGGAAAGGGCCTGCGCCTGATGATCGACACCAACCACGCCTACGGCGTCGCCGACGCGGTGCGCCTGGGGCGCGCGCTCGCGCCGCTCGACCTGCGCTGGTACGAGGAGCCGGTGGCGGCCGAAGACCTCGCCGGCTACCGTGAGCTGCGGGCGAAGCTCGACGTGCCGGTCGCGGGCGGCGAGAACGAGTTCACCGTCTTCGGTTTCAGGCAGCTGTTCGAGGCGCGCGCGGTGGACATTGCGCAGCCTGACGTCTGCGCGGCGGGGGGCCTGACGGCCTGCCGCCACATCGCCTCGCTCGCCCTCGCGCACGGGGTGCAGGTCAATCCGCACGTGTGGGGATCGTCGGTCGGGCAGGTGGCGTCGCTGCACCTGATCGGCGCGCTGCCGCTCGCCAACCCATCGCTGTTTGCCGACGAGCCGGTGTTCGAGTACGACTGTTCGGCACATCCCTTCCGCGAGCAGCTGGTCGACAAGCCGCTGCGGCAGCGCGGCGGCTGGCTGGATCTGCCGACTGCCCCGGGGCTCGGCATCGAGGTCGACCATGGCGCGCTGGAGCGCTTCCGTGCCTAGCACTTCGCGCTGCCGGGAGCCCAGGCCGGCGTCTGATTGATCAGGATCAATGCTCCGGACGCGGCGCGCGTTAGCCTATAACAGATGAAAGCCGCCGACATCATGGTGAAGGACGTGGTTACCGTCGGGCCCGAGACGCCGGTGCGGGAGGCCGCCTCGATCATGCTGGAGCGGCACATCAGCGGCCTGCCGGTAGTCGACGGCAGCGGCCGCCTGTTGGGCATCGTCAGCGAGGGCGATCTCATCCGCCGGCCCGAGATCGAGACCGACCCGCCGAAGTCGGGCTGGCTGCGCCTGTTCCTGTCGGACGAGTCGCGGGCGCGCGATTTCGTCAAGCATCACGGGCGCCTCGCGCGCGAGATCATGACGCAACCGGCG
The DNA here is from genome assembly GCA_029863065.1 of Betaproteobacteria bacterium. Lineage (GTDB taxonomy): Bacteria > Pseudomonadota > Gammaproteobacteria > Burkholderiales > SG8-39 > JAABQT01. Next base: position 3,935 of record JAOTWE010000118.1, on the reverse strand, counting down.
ATCAGCGTGGCGGCGGACGCGCCGCTGACCGAGGTCGTGCGGCTCATGGAGCGGCACCGCGTCAAGCGGATTCCGGTCGTGGAGCGCGGCAAGCTCGTCGGCCTGGTGACGCGCGCCGACCTGCTGCGCGCGCTGGTGGCGCGTCAGGCAGCTGCGCCGATCGAGGTGCAGGACGAAGAACTGCGCATGCGCATCGATTCGATGCTGCGCGACGAGGATTGGGCGGCGACCGCCGTCGTCTACGTCCAGGTGGAAAAGGGCGTGGCGCAACTCTGGGGAACGGTGGAATCCGCCGAGCAGCGCGAGGCGCTTCTCCTGGCGGTGCGCGGCGTGCCCGGCGTGAAGGACGTGCAGCCGCACCTGGGACACGCGCTGCCGGGCTGAAGCGGCGCGCTGCCGCGCTCGCCTCGGCTACGATAGCGGCGTGAGCGCGCGGTTCCCGATCGTCGATGCGCACCAGCATTTCTGGGACCCGCGCGTCAATTACCACCCTTGGCTCTGCGACCAGCCGCCGATCGCCTTCCGCTACGGCGAATATTCGGCGCTGCGCCGGCCATACCTTCCCGCCGACTACTTCGCGGATGCGGATGGGCACGAGGTGGTGAAGACGGTCTACGTCGAGACCGAATGGGATCCGCGCGACTCCCTGGGCGAAACCGCGTGGGTCGAGCGGCTGCGGCGCGAAACGGGCTTTCCGACAGTCATGGTGGCGCGGGCCTGGCTCGACCGCGACGATGTCGCCGCCGTGCTGGAGCGCCAGGCGGCCTTCGCGTTCGTGCGCGGCGTGCGCCACAAGCCGCGGCCCGGGGCGATGCGCGAGGCGCGCTGGCGCGCGGGTTATGCGCGTCTCGCGCGCCACGGGCTGCGCTTCGACCTGCAGGCGCCGTGGACCGCGCTTGCCGACGCAGCGGCGCTGTGCCGCGAGTTTCCCGACACCCTGATGGTGCTGAACCATGCCGGCCTGCCGGCCGATCGCAGCGCCGAGGGACTGGCCGGCTGGAAGCGCGCGCTGCGTGCGCTCGCCGCCTGTCCGAACGCCGCGATCAAGATCTCTGGAATCGGCGTCCCGGGCGCGCGCTGGAGCGCGGAGCGCAACCGGGAGATCGTGCTCGCGGCGATCGAGATTTTTGGCGTGCCGCGCGCGATGTTCGCCAGCAGTTTTCCCGTGGACAGCCTGTGCGCCCGCTTCGACGAGATCTATTCGGGCTTTCGCGACATCGTGGCATCGTTTTCCACGTTGGAGCAGCGCGCGCTGTTTCACGATAATGCAGATCGCATCTACGCCATGGAGTGACGCGTGCCCGCCAAACCTCACATCGGATACGTCGGCGTCGGCCTGATGGGGCTGCCGATGGTCAAGCGGCTCGTATCGCTGCATTACCCCGTTCGCGCCTACGACCTGCTCGCCGGGAAGACCGCGGCCGCGGCCGCGGCGGGCGCGCACACCGCGGCGTCGCCCGCGGATGCGGTGCAGGGAGCGGAGATGGTGCTGCTCAACCTGCCGACCACCGACGCGGTCGAGCAGGCCGTGTTCGGCGAGGCGGGCGTCGCCGGCGCCATGCGAGCGCCGCAGCTGTTGATCGACTTTTCCACCATCAAGGTGGACCGGTGCAAGGCGTTCGCGCAGAAGCTGCGCGCGGCGAGCGGCTGCGGCTGGATCGACGCCCCGGTCTCGGGCGGACCGCCCGCCTCGGGCAGCGGCACGCTCACCATCATGGCGGGCGGCGAGGCCGCGGAGATCGCGCGCGCGCAGCCGCTGTTTGCTGACATCGCCGGGCGCTTCACCCACATGGGTCCGTCGGGCGCGGGCATGGCGGCGAAAATGCTGAATCAGCTCGTCGTCGGCGTCGGCCACGCGGTGATGGCGGAGGCCGTGGTGCTTGCCGAAGCCGCGGGCATCGACGCGGCGCGCCTGCCCGAGTGCCTTGCCGGGGGATTGGGCGATAGCGCTCTGCTGCAGAAGCTTTATCCGCGCATGCAGCGGCGCGAATTCGCGCCGCAGGGCTACGTGCGCCAGCTGCTCAAGGATCTCGACATGGTCCACGAGTACGCGGCGGCGCTGAAGGCGCCGACGCCGATGATGAGCGAGGCGCTCTCGCTGTATCGCATCCTGGTGCACCTTGGGTACGCGGAGCTGGACACGGGCGCGATCCTGAAAGTCTACGACCGGAGCGCCAAGTGAAGATCGTCCGCGTCGAGGCGATCCCGCTGTCGATCCCGAGCCGTTACGGCGCCGACTCGTGGGCGCTCGGCACCGGCGGCTGGAAGGCGCTCGATTTCTGCCTGGTGCGCGTCGACACCGATACCGGGCTCACCGGCTGGGGCGAGGCCTTTTCCTACTCCTGCCGTCGCCCCGTCGTCGCGGCCGTGAACGACATGATCGCGCCCATCGCCGTCGGGCAGGATGCCGCGGACATCGCCGGACTGCACGCGACGATCCAGAAGCGTCTGCACATCTTCGGGCGCTTCGGCATCGCGGCGTTCGCGCTCTCGGGCCTCGACATTGCGCTCTGGGACCTCGCCGGCAAGGCCGCGGGCAAGCCGCTGCATGCGCTCTTGGGAGGCGCCAGGCGCGAGCGGCTGGCGTGCTACGCCAGCCTGCTGCGCTACGCCGACGAGACGTTAGTGGCGCGCTACTGCGAACAGGCGCTGGGCGAAGCTTTCGGCGCGGTGAAGCTGCACGAGGTGAGCGAGCCGGTGATCGCGGCGGCGCGCGCCGTAGTCCCGCGCAACGTCCCGCTGCTGCTCGACGTGAATTGCGAATGGAGCGTCGCGGACGCGATCGCGGTCGGCAAGCGTATCAAGCCGCTCGGCCTCGAATGGTTCGAAGAGCCGGTGTTCCCGCCCGAGGATGGCGCGGGGTTGCGCGCAGTGGGCGCGGCCTGCGGCATTCCGATCGCGGCGGGCGAGAACTGCTGCTTCGCGTCACAGTTCGCGGCCCTGTTCGACGCCCGTGCCGTGCAAATCGCGCAGCCCTCGGTCACCAAGGTGGGCGGCGTCACGGAATTCCGTCGCGTGGCGGATCTCGCCTCAAGACACAAAGTCAGGCTGGCGCCGCATTCACCGTATTTCGGTCCGGGCGCGCTCGCGACATTGCACCTCATCGCGGCGCTCGCGCCGGAGGAGCGCTTCGAGTACTTCTACCTGACGTCTGATGCCGGGCTGTACGCGAAGGCGCTCACGCCCATGCAGGGCGAGCTGCCAGTACCGCAGGCGCCGGGCCTGGGCGCCGATCCGGACATGGACGTGATCCGGCGCTATCGCGCGGACTGAACCCTAGCGGCCTCAGCGCTTCAGGCGGATCAGTAGTACCAGCGGCAGCACGACGAGCGACGTGACGACGAAGAACACGAACGCATCGATGTAGCCGATCATCGCCGCCTGGCGTGCCATCTCGCGCGAGACTGCCGCCAGGCCGCGCTGGCTTTCAAGATTCCACGCGCCGGTGACCCAGGGCATCGACAGCGAATCGCTGTATGGGGTGACGCGCTCGGCGAGCTCGGCGTAGCTGGTGCGCGTCATGCGTACCGCCAGCGAGACGCTGAGCGAGATGTGGATGCTGGAGCCGATGTTGCGCACCATGTGGTAGACGGCGGAGGCCTCGGCGGCGCGTGACGGATCCAGGGTGGCGAAACTCACCATCGTGATCGGCACCCACAGCACGCCGACGCCGAATCCCTGCACCGCCATCGGCCAGAACACGTCGGCAGTGCTGGGACCGACGCCGAGGTGCGCCAGTTGCCAGCCGGCGTAGGCCTGCAGCAGGAACCCCACACCGATCATGACGCGTGGATCGAAGCGGCTGGCGAAGATCATGAGGAAAAAGCCGACCAGCGTGCCCAGGCCGCGCGCGCCCAGCACGAAGCCGATCACCGAGTCCGGGTAACCGCTGACCCCCTGCAGCATGGGCGGCAGCAGCGTCATGGGCGTGAAAA
>JAOTWE010000347.1 GCA_029863065.1 Betaproteobacteria bacterium | reverse complement strand
CCCGAACCTGCCGTGGCAGTTCGGCGTGCTCGATGCCCCGCAGGTGAACGCCTTCGCCACGCCCGGCGGGCACATCTTCGTCACGCGCGGCCTGCTGGCGCGCATGAAGAACGAGGCCGAGCTCGCGGGCGTGCTCGCCCACGAGATCGCGCACGTGCTGAAGAAGCACCACCTCAAGGCGATCCAGAAGAACGCGCAGCTCGAGCTCGCCGGCACCGCGCTGAGCTTCTCGCGCCGCACCGAGGACGCCGACAAGCGCGCCAAGCTCCTCGCCGCCGGCAGCGAGCTCTATCTGCGCGGCCTGGACAAGTCCGACGAGCTCGAGGCCGACCGCCTGGGCGTGGTGATCGCCGCGCGCGGCGGCTACGACGCCTACGGGCTGCCGGCGGTGCTGCAGACGCTGCAGGCCATGAACCCCGAGGACTCGGGGCTCGCGCTCATGTTCAAGACCCATCCCGCGCCGGCCGAGCGGCTGGACGCGCTGGAACGATTGCAGCCCGTGCTGGACGCCCACGCCGCGCAGCCGCAGCTCGCGGAGCGCTTCGTGGGCGCCGTTTCCGGGCGTTGAAAGGAGCCTCTCATGAAAAAATTCCTGCTGCTCGCAATCTGGCTCGCCTGCGGTCCCGCGCTCGCGCAGCACGGCACCGGCTGGTACATCGGCGGCGGCCTGGGCAGCACCAAGGCCGATTTCGTGGCCGGCGACTTCGCCACCTTCGCCACGGGCACGCGCACCGCGGACGACGACGACGTCGGCTCGCGCTTCTTCGGCGGCTTCCGCCTGTCGCCCAATCTCGCGATCGAGGGCGGCCTCGCCTTCCTTGGCAGCTACAAGCAGCGCTACAACGACGGCGGCCAGATCGCGGTGTACGACTACAACGCGAGCGCGCTGACTTTTGCCCTCGCCGGCAACGTCCCGGTGGCGCCCGGGTTCTCGCTGAACGGGCGCTTCGGCGTCGCCTTCACGGCGGCCGAGATGCGGCTGCGCCGCGACGACGGCAATGCCACCCCGCCCTTCTGCCCGGACAGCTGGTGGTACAGCGACTGCTCCTCGCAGTCGACCAACCTCTACTGGGGGCTGGGCGCGCAGTTCGACGTCAGCCGCAACTGGGGCATCCGGCTCGATTACGACAACTACGGCGAGGTAGGCGAGGAGTTCGAATCCGGCCGCGCCGACATCGAGCAGGTGTCGGTGAACTTCGTCTGGCGCTTCTAGTAGTTCTCGCGCAGGAAGATGAAGTTCTTCGGCTGCGAGCCGAAGAGGCCGAAGCCAGCGGACGCGCTCGGCTTGTCGTCGTAGGCCGCACCGTCGTCCCACTTGCCGCGCAGGTACCCCTTGGCGGCGTTAGTCGCCGGCAGTTCGCTCCCCGGAGCGCCGATCGCCGGGCAATAGGTTCCTCCCGCCGAATCCAGATTCGCGGTCAGGCGCACCGTGCCCGGGTTGGCGAGCCCCGGCTTCGCCATGGTGAGCGTCGCGCGGCCCGAGGCGAACGTAATGTTCGCCTCGAGCATCGCCGTCTCGCAGGCGACGAGATCGGGCGCGGCCGGCACCGGCGCCGGCGCGAAGGTCAGGCCAAAGTCGGACTGCAGGAATCTTGTGCAGCTGTCGGCGGTGTTGCGCGTGAAGCCGGGCGTGGGCGAAGTCCCGTCCCAGTACTGCGCTTCCAGCGTCACGGGAAGGTCGCGGTTGGCGGGCCCATAGATGCTCTGCATGACGAGCCGCCCGAAGCGAACGTCGGTTGTGCCGACGGCGAGATGGTCGTTGATCGCGTTGTTGTCGACGTCGAGATCGTAGCCCGGCAGGATCACGCCATCGCTGTCCGCGGGCGCGATGCCGAACGAGGTCGCCGCGAACGGCCCATCCGGAGTGTTCGTCGCGTTGCGGTCGAACGACAGGGCGATCTGCAACGGATTGGCGCCCGCCGTCTCCAGCAACCCCTGCGACCAGGCCGGCACGCTCACATGCGTGGCGCTGATCCTTGCCGTGCGGTCTGTCGTGCCGCTGAGCGCGCCGATCGCGAACGCCGCCTTCGCCCCGCCCACGCCCGGGTTCGGCACGTGCAGCGCGTACGCGCCGTCGTAATTGCG
>JAOTWE010000130.1 GCA_029863065.1 Betaproteobacteria bacterium | reverse complement strand
AGTTCATCTGGCCGGGGTTCGGCGAAAACATGCGCGTCCTGGCGTGGATCGTGAACCGCTGCCATGGCCTCGCGCGGGGCGTCGACACTGCGCTCGGCATCATCCCCCGCCACGATGACCTCAATTGGCACGGACTGGAGCGCTTCACGCCTGAGCAATACGAGGAAATCGCACGCGTCGACGGCGCCGCCTGGAAGAAGGAGATCGCGTCGCACGACGATCTGCTTGGCAAGCTCGGCGCGCGCCTGCCGCAGGAGCTTGCGCTGCGCCGCTCGCAGCTGCACGAAAGGCTCGCCGCCTGACGTGACCCGCGTTTTTCGCCGGGATCCGCGCTAAAGCGGAACGGACAGGGACTCAGGCGCGCAGGATCGCGCGGGCAATGAAAGCGGTGCCAATGCTGACCAGCGTCGCCACAAGGAAAAGCGTGGCGACGGCGCCATGTTCGAGGAGCAGCCCGCCGGTGGCGAGGCCGATGCCAACACCCGCGAGCAATGCGGTTGCCGACCAGGTGAATCCCTCGGTGGCATTTTCAGCCCGCACCGATTTGGCGACGAGCGTAGCCTGGATAATCAGGGTGGGGGTCATGGCGATGCCTGCGACCACGCACCACAGCGCGAACGCAACCGGACGCGACACCAGAGCAAGGGGCGCAATGCCGATTCCCATCAGGGCGAGCGAATAGGAGAACTGGCGGCCAAGGCGCATATGCCAATGGCGGGTACCGTAGGCGAGTGCGCCCGCGGCGCTGCCGATGCTCATGACGCCGAGCAGCACGCCTGCCAGCGCGGGTTGCGCGGACTCTGCGGCAAACGCGGTGACGCCGATCTCCACCAGGCCGAAGACCGAGGCGTACCCGCAAACGAGGACCAGCAAGACCGCGAACCGCGGTTCGGCGAGCGGACCCAGGAACGCGCCCGAGAACTGGGTTTCCCTTTTCCAACTCAGAAGCGCGCGCGCGCGCATGAACAGCAATGAACCGAGCAGCCCGCAGATTGCGGCCGCGACGACTGCCGCAGCCGGCGAGAAGAGTGCGACCAACAGGGCGACCAGCAGCGGGCCGGCGATGAATACCAGTTCCACCATCAGGGCGTCGAGCGAGAGCGCCGCGGTCAGCAACGCATCTTCACCCAGCTTCTGGCGCAGCCAGGCGCGCTGGCAGGCCGTAACCGGCGGAAAGCTCGCGCCTGCCAGCGCCGCGAACAGCAAGCTCAGCGACGCCGGCGCGCGAGCCTGAAGTGCCGCCACCAAGGCGAGCAGCGCAGCAGGGTAAAGCAGGGCGCACGTTGCGAGGACGCGGCGCGGGCCCAGCCGGTCGATCATGCGGCCCAGCAAGGGTGCCGCCGCCGCGAGGCCGGCGACATAGATCGCACCTGTCAGGCCGGCCTGGGTATACGAGCCTTCAGTGGTTTGCACGAGCAGGAGAATTGCCAGGCCCGCGATGCCGATGGGAATGCGACCGACGAACGAACTGAGGAATGCCTGCGGGACGTCGGGTAGCGCCAGCAATCTGGCGTACCGCGCGAAGGAGATCATGGGAGCGCCATCGGAAGGTCGCGATTCTCCCACGCGCGTGACGGATGCTGCAGTGCAGCAAACAGCTAAGTTACTCTTGTTCCACGTGGAACATGTCGATCGGCGCCTCGTCATCCTAGTTCCACGTGAAACATTCACGTATCATGCGGCCTCTTTCGAACCGGGTCCGCATGCAGTTTCCGAGTGAATTCGATGTGATTGTGGTGGGCGGCGGACACGCCGGCACCGAAGCGGCGCTCGCGGCCTCGCGCATGGGCTGCCGCACCCTGCTCCTTACGCACAGCATCGAGACGCTTGGCCAGATGTCGTGCAATCCGTCGATCGGCGGTATCGGCAAAGGACATCTGGTAAGGGAAGTCGACGCCTTGGGCGGCGCGATGGCCCTCGCCACCGACGAATCGGGGATTCAGTTCCGGACGTTGAATCGCTCCAAGGGCCCCGCAGTGCGCGCGACCCGCGCTCAAGCGGACCGGGTGCTCTACCGGCGCGCCATTCGCTCGCGGCTAGAAAATCAGCCCAACCTTACGTTGTTCCAGCAGGCGGTGGACGACGTCCTGCTAGAGGGTGATCGTGCCAGGGGCGTCGCGACTCAGCTGGGCATTCGGTTTCGCGGCCGTACCGTGGTGCTGACCGCGGGGACCTTTCTATCGGGTCGCGTCCACGTCGGTTTGCAGAACTATGAGGCCGGACGTGCTGGGGACCCCGCAGCGGTAACCCTGGCTACGCGGCTGCGCGAGATGCAGCTGCCGGCAGGTCGGCTCAAGACCGGTACGCCACCGCGCCTGGACGGCCGAACGATTGATTTTTCGGGCTTGGCGAAGCAGCCCGGAGATTCACCCGAGCCGGTGTTCTCGTTTCTTGGCAGTCGCGACATGCACCCGCGGCAGTTAGCTTGCTGGGTGGCGCATACCAACGAGCGCACCCATGCGCTGATCAAAGACGGACTCGATCGCTCGCCCATGTATACCGGTGTGATCCAGGGCGTCGGTCCGCGTTATTGCCCCTCGATCGAGGACAAGATCCATCGATTCGCCGACAAGACGAGCCATCAGATCTTTCTCGAACCCGAAGGCCTGGAAACCCACGAGATCTACCCGAATGGAATTTCCACCAGCCTGCCGTTCGACGTGCAGCTCGCGCTGGTGCGGTCCATCCGCGGCCTCGAGCAAGCGCACATCCTGCGCCCGGGATACGCCATCGAGTACGACTACTTCGATCCGCGCAATCTGAAGTCGTCGCTCGAGACGAAATCGATCGCGGGTCTGTTTTTCGCAGGCCAGATTAATGGCACCACGGGCTACGAGGAAGCGGCCGCGCAAGGTCTTCTGGCGGGCATCAATGCGGGACTCCAGGCGCGCAATGAGGCGCCTTGGTGCCCGCGCCGCGACGAGGCCTATCTGGGAGTGCTGGTCGACGATCTGGTCACGCGCGGCGTGTCGGAGCCCTACCGCATGTTTACCAGCCGCGCCGAATATCGGCTGATGCTGCGCGAAGACAACGCCGATCTGCGTCTCACCGCGGCCGGGCGCGAGCTCGGGGTCGTGGACGATAGCCGGTGGGATACGTTCTGCCGCAAGCGTGATGCGATCGCGAGCGAGCAGGAGCGGCTCGACAAACTGTGGGTAAGCCCGCGAAACGTCCCCGAGCCGGAGGCATTGCGAGTCCTCGGCCAGCCGATCGAGCGTGAGTACTCGCTGGCATCCTTGCTGCGTCGACCGAACGTAAGTTATCGCTCACTTATGACTTTGCCCAATGCAGGCAAGGGTGTCGATGACGAGATTGTCGCTGAGCAGGTCGAAATCGAGGCCAAGTACCGTGGTTACGTTGAGCGCCAGCGAGGCGAGGTGGAGCGGCGAGCGCATCAAGAGGACCAGCGCCTCGCAGCGGATCTGGATTACGCGTCGGTGCGCGGTCTGTCGAAGGAAGTGCAGCAGAACCTGCAGCGCCACTTACCCGAAACTCTGGGCCAGGCGGCGCGCATCTCGGGCGTGACGCCGGCAGCCATCGCACTGCTCCTCGTGCACCTGAAGCGAGTCGCGGCGCCGCAGAAAAAAAGTGCATGACGCCGCTCGCCGCGCTGCGCCGCGGACTCGCCGAGCTCGGCCTGCCGCTGGCCGAGGCCGCGCAGGAAAAGCTCATCGCGTATCTCGGGCTACTGGCAAAGTGGAACAAGACCTACAACCTGACCGCGATCCGCGATCCCATGCAGATGATCAGCCACCACCTGCTCGACTCGCTGACGGTGCTGCCGCACCTTCCGGCCGGGGCACTCGCCGATGTCGGCTCGGGCGGCGGCCTGCCGGGCATTCCGCTTGCCATCGCCGAGCCTGCGCGCCGTATCACGCTGAACGACGCCAATCACAAGAAGGCCGCATTTCTGCAACAGGCGGTCATCGAGCTGCAGTTGGCCAATGCTGAAGTACACACCGGTCGCGTGGAAGCATGGCGACCTTCAGAACTCTTTGTCTGCGTGGTCACGCGCGGCTTCACCGAACTGGCACAGTTCATCGCCAGCTGCCGCCACCTGGTGCGCGAGGACGGCGTGCTCGCGGCGATGAAGGGCGTTTACCCGCGAGAAGAGTTGGAACGGATACCCGAGGGCGCCGATTGCCACGATGTCCGACGTCTGCAGGTGCCGCTACTCGCCGCGGAGCGCCATCTCGTTCTGTGCCGCTGCGCGTCATGAGCGACGCGCGCATCGTTGCCGTGGTCAATCAGAAGGGCGGCGTCGGTAAGACCACGACGAGCGTGAATCTGGCAGCCGCGCTCGCCCGCGCCGGACGCCGTACCTTGCTGGTGGATCTCGATCCCCAGGGCAACGCCACAATGGGCAGCGGCGTGGACAAGCGTGCTGCCACGCGCACGGTGTATCACGTGCTGCTCGGATTAGGAGAGATTGCCAAGATCCGCTTGCGCTCGGAACAGGGCGGTTACGATCTGCTGCCGGCGAATCGCGATCTGGCCGGCGCCGAGGTCGAGCTGGTGGAACTGAGCAATCGCGAAGGCCGGCTCAAGGCCGCTCTCGCGAACGTGCAGGCCGAGTACGAGTTCGTATTCATCGACTGCCCGCCGTCGCTGTCGTTGCTCACGCTCAACGGCCTGGTGGCGGCGCAGTCGGTGCTGATCCCGATGCAATGCGAGTACTACGCCCTCGAAGGTCTCTCGGATCTCATCGGTACCATCAAGCGCGTGCGCGCCAATCTGAATCCGAATCTGGAAATCACCGGCCTCGTGCGCACCATGTACGACGCGCGCAATACGCTGGCGCAGCAGGTTTCGGCACAACTGGAAACGCACTTCGGCGACAAGGTCTACCGCAACATCGTGCCGCGCAACGTGCGGCTGGCTGAGGCGCCAAGCTACGGCATTCCGGCAATCGTCTGGGACCCCGAATCCAAGGGCGCGCAGGCCTACCTGGCGCTTGCCGAGGAAATGCTCGAGCGCGAACGCGTTGGCATGCCGGCGGCGGCGCTATGAGCGCGCCCCGGCAAGCGCCATGAACCAGAAGCGCAAGGGACTGGGGCGCGGGCTGGACGCGCTGCTCGGCGGCGATGAAGCGCCCCGGGACACGCTGACCGCGCTGCCCGTCGGCCGTATCCGGCCCGGACGCTATCAGCCGCGTACGCGCATGGACCAGGAAGCGCTGGCCGAGCTCGCGTCGTCGATCAAGTCGCAGGGATTGTTGCAGCCGGTGCTGGTGCGTCCGGTGGACCGCGAGCGCTACGAACTGATCGCCGGCGAACGGCGCTGGCGCGCGGCACAGATGGCCGGGCTGCAGGAGATTCCGGCGCTGGTGCGCGAGGTCGCCGACGAATCGGCCCTTGCCATGTCGCTCATCGAGAACATCCAGCGCGAGAACCTTAACCCGATGGAGGAGGCCGCAGGCCTGCAGCGGCTGCTGGATGAATTCCGCCTGACCCACGAGCAGGCGGCGGACGCCGTCGGCCGCTCGCGCAGCGCCACCACCAACCTGCTGCGGCTGCTGCGGCTCGCCAAGCCCGTGCAGGGGATGGTGATGGAAGGTGTGCTGGAAATGGGCCATGCGCGCGCCCTGTTGTCGCTGGACGGCGCGCGGCAGATCGAAGCCGCGAATCGCATTGCGGCCCGCGGCCTGTCGGTGCGGGAAGCGGAAGCCCTGGCCGGCAATATGCAGCGCGGCCAGGTGACGCGTCGCGCGCGCAAGACGGACCGCGACCTCGTGCGCCTGGAGGAGGAAGTGTCGGGGCGGCTGGGCACAACGGTGGAGATCCGGGCCGGCCTCAAGGGTCGCGGCAAGATCGTCGTGCATTACTCGAGCCTCGACCATCTCGACCAATTGCTGAAGAAGTTGCGATGAAATGGCGGCGGTGCTGCAGCGCAATGCGTTGACCAACCTTGGTGCAAAACGATAAAATTCAGCCGCTTCGCAGGAATCAGCGTGCATGAACATTAGTTTGGGCGTCCTGCGTAAGCCGATCCGCACTGTTTTGCGGTGGCAATTGAGTGCCACCGCTACTTTGGCGCTGGCAGCAGGAATCGTGGCCGGCACCGATGGCGCGCTGTCAGCGGCCTTGGGGGGCGCGGTGAGTGTCATCGCCGGCGGGGTAGCCGCGGTGGTGGCATCGAGGGGAGGGGCGCGGTCGGCAGGGGAGGTCCTGATCGGCGCGTTGCTGGCCGAGGGCATCAAGATCGGCCTCATCGTGCTCCTGCTGTGGCTGGTGCTGGCGGCGTACGCCAAGGTCGTCGTGCCGGCATTCATCGGCTCGTTCGTGATGACGGCCCTGATTTTTGCGATGGCGTTTTTTGTGCGCGACTACGATTGAAAAATGGCTTCCGGCAAAGACTTCAACGCCACGGATTACATCCAGCACCACCTCAGCTTCTTCCGGGCACCGCTCGGCGAAGGCGAGTTCTGGACGCTGCACGTCGATACGGTGGTGACCTCGGTCCTGCTCGGCATGCTTGGGCTCGGCCTGGTGTGGTGGGTAGTGCGCGGTGCCACCAGCGGCGTGCCCAACCGCCGCCAGGCTTTCGTCGAGCTGCTGATCGAGTTCATCGACGGGCAGGTCAAAGGCCTGTTCCAGCATGGCGATCGCCACAAGTTCATCGCGCCGACCGCGCTCACCGTGTTCGTCTGGGTGACGTTGATGAATGCCATGGACTGGCTGCCGGTGGATGTGGTCAGCGGCGCGCTGGGGCTTGTCGGCCTGCACGAATGGCGTCCCGTGCCGACGGCCGACGTCAACGCCACCTTCGCGCTGTCGATTTCGGTGCTGCTGCTGTCGATCTATTTCGCCATCGCGTCAAAGGGCCTGGGCGGCTGGATCCACGAGCTGTTCTGCTCGCCGTTCGGCAAGCACCCGCTGCTTTGGCCGGCGAATTTTCTCTTCAACATGGTCGAGTACGTGTCGAAGACGCTGTCGCATTCGCTGCGACTGTTCGGCAACATCTACGCTGGCGAGATCCTGTTCTTCCTGCTATGGCTGTGGGCCGCCACCGGCCTGGTCGGCACCTTCTTCGGCTTCCTGCTCGGCCTGGGCTGGGCCATCTTCCACATTCTCATCGTGCTGCTGCAGGCCTACATCTTCATGATGCTGACGGTCGTCTACATCGCGATGGCGCACGAGCATCACTGAATCCGCACCGTCAAACCAATTTCGCCCGTGAAAGGAAATTAAAATGGAAAAGCTTCAGTTGCTTGCAATGGTTCAGGCCTACACCGGCATCGGCATCGGACTGATGGTGGGCCTGGGCGCCGCCGGCGCCTGCATCGGCGTGGGCATCATGTGCAGCCGGTTCCTCGAGGCCGCCGCGCGCCAGCCGGAACTCACCAACTCCCTGCAGGGCAAGGTGTTCCTGCTGCTCGGCTTGATCGACGCCTCGTTCATTATCGGCCTGGGCATCGCCATGTTCTTCGCGTTCGCCAGCCCCCTGGCGACACCGTTCCGCTAGCCGCCGGCACCGCCGCCGCTCCGTCGCCGAGGGGGACCGTATGAGTTTCAACCTTACGCTGATCGCGCAGATGCTCGCCTTTGCGGCGTTCATCCTGTTCACGGTGAAGGTCGTCTGGCCGCACATGCTGCGTGCCATTGAGGCGCGGCAGAAGACCATTGCCGACGGCCTGGCCGCCGCCGAGCAGGGACATAAGTCGCTGGAGAGCGCCAAGCACCGGGCCGAAGAGGCCATCGATCAGGCGCGCGGGCGCTCGGCCGAGATTCTCGGGCAGGCGGAAAAGCGCGCCGCACAGATGGTCGAGGAGGCCAAGCACGCCGCGCAGCAGGAAAGCGAACGCGAGAAGGCGGCCGCCAAGGCGGAGATCGAGCAGGAAGCCGCGCGAGCGCGCGAGCAGCTCCGCGACCAGGTCGCCGCACTCGCGGTGGCGGGAGCGGAGAAGATTCTGCGTCGCGAGGTGGACGCCAAGGCGCACGCCGACCTGCTCGAGTCGATCAAGAGGCAGCTCTAGCCGATGGCCGAGCCCAGCACCATCGCGCGACCCTACGCCGAGGCGGTGTTCGCGCTCGCCGACGCCGCGGGCAAGCTCGCGGAATGGTCGGTGGTGCTCGCAAACCTGTCGGCGGTGGCCGCGGACGCGCGCGTACGCGCCGCCGTAGGCGACCCGAATCTTTCCGCCGCGCAGGCGGCGGGAATCATCATCTCGATTCTTGCCGGCAAGCTGCCGGGCGACGCCGAGAACCTGGTGCGCGTGCTGGCCGAAAACGGCCGCCTCGACGTGCTGCCGGAGATCCGCGCGCAGTATGAAGCCCTGAAGAACGAGCGCGAAGGCGTCATCGAGGCCGAGCTGGTCTCGGCATTCGAGATGAACCCGGCGCAGCTCGCGGACCTGGTGTCGCGGGTGGCGAAAAAGACCGGGCGCAAAGTGAAGGCGCGCGTCAGCGTAGACAAGAATCTGATCGGCGGCGTGAAGGTCGTGCTTGGCGACAAGGTCATCGATGGCACCGCGCGCGCGCAGCTCGGCGCGCTCGAGGCCGCATTGAAAGCTTAAGGAGCAGTCATGCAACTCAACCCGTCCGAAATCTCGGAACTGATCAAGAGCCGCATCCAGAACCTGGATGCAAGCGCGCAGATGCGCACGCAGGGCACCGTGGTCTCGGTGACCGACGGCATCTGCCGCGTCCACGGCCTCTCGGATGTCATGCAGGGCGAGATGCTGGAATTCCCGAAGAACACCTTCGG
>JAOTWE010000117.1 GCA_029863065.1 Betaproteobacteria bacterium | reverse complement strand
GTAGGAGCCGCCCGAGCAGCCCCAGCCCTGGGTGTGTGCGGGCGGGCCGTAGGCTTCGATGAAGCGCTCCTTGACCATCATCATCGACTCAGCCGCGGTCAGGTCGTTGCAGTTGTTGCCGAATACGTTGAGCGAGGACGAGGCGAGCGCGTAGCCGTTGCTGAGCATGAAATCGTCGGTCACGCCGCCGGTCGAGGTTCCCTGCCGGTACCAGCCGCCGATGCAGCCGCCGCCGAAGGTGTAGATCAGCCGCTTGTTCCAGATGGCCGATGGGTTACGCCAGCTCGGCGCCGCGGGCTGGGCGATCGGGTCGTGCAGCATCGAGATCTGGTAGACCGCGCGGTTCACGGTGCCGGTTTCCTGTCGGATGATGTAGGGCTTGCCGGTGGAGGTCACGCCAAGGTCGGACGGATAGTCCGTCGCGCCCGCCGGCCAGACTGCCAAGGCGGACGGCACGGCGTTCGTGCGGTAGAGGTAGTCGACCCTCGTCGGGAAGTGGCAGTTCGCGTCCTGAGTCGGCGCCTCAGTGAGAACGGCCAGCCTGGCAAACCAGGCGTTGTTTAACTGATTGAGTGTGGACTGCTGCCCGGCGCAGACGTACGGCTGCTCGTGCGGCCCCGAGATGATCGGACCCTCGATCGGGTAGTTCGTCAGCTTGATGTCGGCGTCGGCGCGACCCTTGCCCTTGCCCTTGGCGTCGACTTCCAGCTCATTCCTGCCCAGGCGCATGCCGGTGACCAGGCCGGTGAGCGTTCCCGCGGCGGGGTCGGCCGTGAACGCGCCCGTAACGTCGGCGCCGTTCAGCTCGACGCGCACGTCACTCAGCTTGACATGCTTCTTCCTCACCGTGACGCGCACCAGCGCATCGCCGCCCGCGATCATGTCGGGCCGGCTAGAGAGCACCTCGATCCTGAAGTCGCGGTCGCCGTGGTGGCGCTCGCGGCCGCGGTCGTGGTCATCATCGTCGTCGTCCCGATCGCCGGCGAAGGCAAGGCCCGGCGCGAAGTGCGACGGAATCGCGCCCGCCACGAGTACGGCGCCGAGGAGCAGGCAGGAACCCGCGAGGACGGCACGCAGAAGTTTTTGCAGGTAGTTCATGGTTGCTCCAGAAAAGTTCCGGTTGGCAGTTTCAGTTCAGGCCCGCGACTCAATCATCGTCATCGTCGTCGTCGTGATCGTCGTCGTCCTCGCCCTGATGGCCGAGGCGTTTGGCCTTGCCCGCCTTGGGGAACGAGAGCCACGTGTCCTTCTGCTCCTTCTGCCCTACGCCGGGGCGCGACCAGTCGCACACGCCGTCGGGAAAGATCGCCTTGAGGCGGGCGTGCTCATCCGGAGAAAACGTGACGGCATAGTCCGAGGCCTTCACCGGCTTCAGCCGGCACTTTAGGATGTCGCCCGCCACCGGTCCGCCGGCGGCGATGCGCACGTTCTCATGCACCGGGAAGAGCTGGTTGCAATTCGCGGCCGGATCGAGCGTCGGCAGCTCCTCGTACTTGTTCCCCGCGGAGTCCCAGCACCCGTCCTTGAGCGTCGCAGGCTTGTTGCGGATGACCTTTTCCGCGTACGGCCGGTTCGAGGTGTCGGCGCGCAGGTTCTCCAGCCACTCGTTGTGCGCGAGCAGCGCCATCCCCGGCAGGTTCACGCCCGGGACGACGCCGGTCGGAACGGTCCACATGACGAGGTTCGCAGTGGTCCCGCGGCCCTTCTTCCAGCGCTCGAGGGTCGAGAAGGAGCGCTCGCGGGTATGGATGTCGTTGTTGAAGTCGCGATAGTCGCGCGTGTGGATGGTCGGGAGCGTCCAGTTTTCACCGGACGTCACGCGCCCGTGGCGGTACGCGTTCTCGATCCCCTTGCGATCGCCTTGCGTGCGATGCGGCAAGATGTTGCCGTCCACGTCGCGGCCGCCGATCTTCTCGTTGAGGTCGAGGAACTCCGCCTTGGTGATCGCGCCGCTGTTCAGAGCCTTGAAGCCGTACTGCACGCCGACGTTGTCATAGAGCGAGCGGGCGAATCCCGTGTCCGGATCGCGACCGATGCTGGCGACATTGCTGTCCCACAGCGTGCCGCGGGCGCCGCCCGGGTTGGCGACCGGGTCGTAGCGCAATGCGAGCGGCACCGCGGCATCGAATCCGCGGTTGGGCACCGACCCGGTGGCGTCCTGCAGCGCAATCGCGAAGCCCGACCAGCCGGTCTGGCAGACCGTCTGCCCCGCCGTCGGGCCGCTGGTGGCGGGCGCGTAGCCGTCCACTTTGGCGCGGCGGCTGCCGGGCCAGTCGGCCGGATTGGCGATGTTGTCGAAGTAGTTGTGCAGGTTGCGGCAGTCGATGATGTCGACCGCGATCGACACCACGTCCGGATACGGGATGTTCGGCGTGATGGCATCGAGCAGCCCCGGATAGTTGTAGCTGATCAGGTGCTGCTGGATCGCCCCGCCCGAGCCGCCGCTGCCGATGGTGAACTTGGGAACGCCGTACTGCTCGATGAAACGCTCCTTGATCATCATGAGCGTCTCGGCGGACACGATATCGTCGGCGCCGGTGCCGAAGGTATTGCGCGTGCCGAACGCCACCGCGAATCCCAGGCTAAGCGGAATGTCCTGCAGCGCGGAGGTGACCGCATTGCGGCCCGAGCGAAACGCCGGGCTCGCCCCGCCGCCGAAAGGCCAGGTCAGCTTGCCGTTCCATCCCGGCCCCGGCTTCTTGCCGAGCGCCGACCACGGATTCGAGATCGGGTTGGCCGGGTCGTCGAGGATCGCGATGCGGTAGATCGATTCATTGATCGCCCCCGACTCGACGCGCACGATGTAGTTCACTATCGTGCCGTCGATCGTGGTGGTCTTCGCTACGTCCGGCGGAATCGCCGTGCCGATCAGCGGCAGCAGCACGCCGGCAGTGTTGCGGTAAAACCATTCGTAGATCGTCGGCGCGAGGCACGGCCCGCTCGCCGGCGGGGCGCCGAGCCCGGAGGCTGCGGTCTCGCAGACCCAGGGCCGCTGGTGTGGCGCGAAGATCTCGCCCTGGATCGGGTGATTGACGATTTCCAGCGAGTCGTACTCCTGGTTGCGGTGGTGCTGTTTCGAGCTCACCGTGAGCCGGTTCTTGCCGTCGCGCAGCCCGGTCACCAGCCCGATCAGCCTGCCGCCGGCGGGATCCGTGGCGAGCTGCCCGCTCACGTCGCTGCCGTTGAGCCGCACGATCAGGTCGCTGCTCGCCGCGTATCGAGGCAGGCGCACCTCGATCAGCACGTCGCCGCCGCTGACGGTGTTGGCGCGGGTGGAAAGGGTCCTGATCTCGAAGTCGCGCGCCGAGTCCTTGCTCGCTTGCGCGAGCGGCGCGCAGAATGCAGTCGACGCCGCGACGGCAAGCGCAACGGCCAATCGATCTGTTTTCATGATGGCTCTACCTCCTGTCGGACTTCAGGACTTCAATTCATTCCGGCGGCCGGTAGCGCCCTGCCGCGTTGCAACTCGTTGATTTAAGAGCCGAGCGGTCGATGATTCGTTTGATCTTGTGTGGCGCAGCACGTGCTGCGCGCAGGTTCGCAAAACGCAATCGCATCACCGCCCAAACAATTCCTAACCTTGCTAGGATTAAACAAGGGCTCGTCGTGTACGGCAATTCTGCTAAGTCATCAATTCATTACTGGCAAGAATGAATATCACCTCGCGGCAACTTAAAGCCTTCCTCCTCACAGCACAGCACCAGAGCTTCTCGCGCGCCGCCGAGCAGCTGTTCATTACTCAGTCCGGCATAAGCGTGCTCATCCGCAAGCTCGAGGATCAGCTCGGCGCGCGCCTGTTCGAGCGCACCACCCGACGGGTCTCGCTGACCGAGTTCGGCAGCAAGTTCCTGCCGATCGCCAACCGCAACCTGCTCGAACTCGACGTCGCGGCCGCGAGCATGGGGCGCGCCGCCTCTGCGGCAGGCCAGCGCCTCGCCATCGGCTCGACGCCGCTGATCGCCAAGACGATCCTGCCGGCCGTGATTCGCGAGTACGCGAAGCGCGAGCCGCAGCTCGACCTGATCCTGCACGATGGCAACCGCAGCCAGCTGATCGAGGCGGTCAACGCGGGCGAAATCGACCTGGCGCTGGGCTGCTTCCTGCAGCCGGTGCCGGAGATGCGCCGCACGTCGGTCTACCGCTTCACGCTGATGTGGGCGCAACCGCAGGCCGAGCCGGCGCCGGCGGCGGGCAAGCCGGTCTGGGAAGACCTCGTCGGCCGGCGCCTCCTGGGCGCACCGCCGGACAATCCGATCCAGATGCTCATCGACCAGCAGCTGCAGCGCGTCGGCCGGCGCGAGCCGCCGGAAATGCGCTTTAACTTCTTCGAAACGCATATCGCCATGGTGGCGAGCGGCGCGGGAGTTGCGGTGCTGCCGACCTTTTGCATCCCCGCCTGTCGCGACCACGGCGTGGCGACTTTTCCGCTTGTCGATCCGGTCGTGCCAATCGACCTGTTCCAGATCACCGCCCGCGGCCACAAGCCGCCGCCGGGCGCCGCCGGCTTCACGGCGTTCGTCGCGAGCTACATCGCCGAGTGGGCGGAACCGTGGTCGACCGCAGACGCGCAGGCGGACTGAACTCCGGTTCGATCCAAATCCCGAAGCCCGGATCTGCCGGGCAGACGGCAGGACAGGCAAAGGCGCGCGCCAGCGGCGCGCCCTCGCGGACTACTGAACGACGGCAGTGCGGAAAGCGGTGGGCTGGTCGTGTGAGATCGCCCGCCCGGCGGCGCCCTGCAGGATCAGCGAAGAGAGCTTGAGCTCGGCGGTGCTGCCCGCGACCATCGGCTTGAAGGTGACGACCAGGAACTCGGCATCGGCCGGCACCCGGCCTTTGCCCGAAGCGCCGACGAAGATCGAGCCGGCGGGACCGACGCGATAGCTGAAGCTGCCGTCGGCAAAGAAGCCGCCGGCACGCACGTTCACCGGCTCGAGGAGCTTCGCGTCGAACGAAAGCTGCAGCGGCGAGGCACGCACCGCCTGCCCCGAAGTCACTTTCAGGGCAACGTCGAACTGGCTGCCCGCGCGCACCTGCGGCGGCCCCTCGAAGCGCAACTGTGCAGCACCCGATTTCCTGCCCGCAGGCGCGGGCCGTGCGCCAGCAACCGTGGTGCTCGGGGGCGGCGCGTCGACACCCAGGGTCGAGACCACGGCGATTTGCTGCTCGACGCCGAGCGGCAGGTAGGTCAGCGTCACCTGATCCGGCTTGATCGCGGCGACGCGGTAGCCGTCCTCGAGCGTTTCGCCTTCGCTCACCCAGAAGACGCGGTCGCCTTTCGCGAGCACGACATGCGCCCCGCCCTCGTACACGACCTTGCCGGCGACGCGGTAAGGCATGGGCGGCGGTGGCGGCGGCCCGGCGGGGACAGCAGCGGCCACGGCGGCGCGGCGCGGCGCCGGCGGCGCCCATGAGCGCTTCGCGAACGCTTCGCCGCGCGGCTTGCCGATGGTTTCGCGCGCGGGCAGCGCAGCGAGGGGACCCTGGGCGGCGGACGCCGCGGCGTTCGGCTCGGACCGGGAGACGGGTGCGGTCTCAGGGGTCGGCGCCGGCGCGGGCGCAAAAATAGCCGCAATGGCGGTCAAGCCACCCGCGAGTGCCAACCAGGCAAGGCGTTTCTTGCGGTCCATGGCCTACCAAGTAAATCCCTTTCCTGAGCGCACTGCAAGCTTTGCGCAACGTCGGCCCCGCAACCCGGTTCCGCGTCCCGCTTGCTTCCTTCTCAGTGCACCACGCTGTCGATGACCACTGCGACGCCGCTCGCGTCGCTCGCCACCGGCTTGCTCGCGCCCTGCAGGTCGCCCGGCTGCGGCGTGGCGCCGCCGGATTTCGTCACCCGCGCCGTGATCACCACGCGCGGATGCGCCGAGAGGTTCATGCCCGGCGCCATCGCCATCGAGTCGTCGAGCGCGAATTCGACGGGCAGCTCACGCGCGCGCCGCCGCAGAACCGCGAGCGGCATCGGCGGCCCGCTTGCGGCACGCGCGTAAATGAACACGGTGTCTTCGGGACTGAACTTGCCCTTCATCTTGGGCGAGATGCTCACCGTGCCGCGCAGGCCGGCGGCCGCTGGCGCGGCGGCTGGCGCCGCCTCGGCGCGCGCGACCGCCGCGCCGCTGCCGGCCAGCTGGTTCGCCTCCGCGACGTTGGCGCGGATGTTGCGCGCATCCTCGGAATCCGCCGGCACGAGCGGCAGCATGCGCTGCCAGTAGGCCGCGGCGCCCTTGAAGTCCTTGCGCTCGAACGCCGCGGTGCCCGCGAGCGCCAGCGCCTTGAGGTTGTTCGCATCGATCTCGAGCGCGCGCTGCACGAGTTTCTCGGGCTCGCCCTGCAGGCTGCGGCCGCGCGCCATGGCGAGCGTGTCGGCGAAATCGGCCAGCAGCTGGGCGTCACGGGGCGCGCGGCGCGCCGCCTCGGTGTACGCGTCGACCGCCCGGGGGAAGTTGCCTAGCACGGCATAGGAGCGGCCGAGCATCTTCCAGCCCTCCTCGTCGTCCGGGTTCTCGCGCAGGCGCGCGGCGAGTTTCGCCACCATGCCCTCGAACTCATGCGCGCCGACCGGCGGCTGCCCGGCGCGCAGCGTCAACGCGTCGGGCGCGCCCACGGCGAAATAGATGGCGAGCGCCGCGAGCGGCACGGCGATGCCGACGAGCGCCGCGGCGCCCTTGCCGCCGGGCGGCGGCGCCGCGTGCTCGGTCGCTGCGTCCACGTCCTCGAGCAGGCGCGCTTCGAGCTCGCCGCGCGCCTTCTCGTGCTCCTGCGGCGCAATCTTGCCCGCCGCGAGATCGGCCTCCAGCTCGCGCAGCTGGTCGCGGTGGATGGCGATGTTGGCGGCACGGCGCGACACCGGGTTCGCGCTGCGCCGCGCCAGCAGCGGGCGCAGCACGAGGATTAGCGCGGCCGCGGCAAGCGCGCCGCCGATCGACCAGAACAGGATCATTCGAGCAGCTGCGCGGCGCGCGCGCGCTCCGCGTCGGAGAGCGGCGGCTCGGGCGCGCGCCGCCGCGCGATGCGCCGCACGAGGATCACGATGCCGAGCGCGAGCAGCAGGAACGGTCCGGCCCACAGCGCGATCGTGGTGGCTTTGAACGGCGGCCGGTACAGCACGAAATCGCCGTAGCGCGCCACCATGAAGTCGATCACCTGCTGCTCGCTCGCGCCGCCCGCCAGCTGCTCGCGGATCTGGTTCCTGAGGTCCACCGCCAGCGGCGCGTTGGACTCGGCGAGCGACTGGTTCTGGCACACGAGGCAGCGCAGCTCGTGCGCGAGGTTCGCCGCGCGCTTGTCCAGCTCCGGGTCCGCCGCCGCCCGCAGCACGAGCGGCAGAAGGCAAAGCAGGACGAGCAGCAGCCGGCTAGCTCTCACGGCTCAAGTCCTTGAGCAGCGGCTGCACCTTGTCGCGCGAGATCTCGGGCGTGAGCGGGCCGATGCGCTTGTAGCGGATGACGCCGTGGCGATCGATGACGTAGGTCTCCGGCACACCGTAGACGCCGTAATCGATGCCGATGCGCCCGTTGGCGTCGAATACCGAGAACGCGAAGGGATCGCCGTTCCTGCGCAGCCAGGACAGCGCATCGTCGCGCGCATCCTTGTAGTTGAGTCCCACCACGGGCACGAGCTTGGAATTGGCCAGTGCAGTGATCACGGGGTGCTCCTCCAGGCACGGCGGACACCACGAGGCCCAGACGTTGAGCACCCAGACCTTGCCCAGCATTTCCTTCTGCGCGAAGGTCTTGTCGGGCGCATGCAGCAGGGGCAGGCCGAAAGCCGGTGCCGGCTTGCCAATCAGCGGCGAGGGCACTTCGCGCGGGTTGAGCGTCAGGCCCACGCCCAGCAGCAGGACCAGTGCGGCGAATGCCCCCACCACCCACGCTTTGCTCACGCCGCGGCCTCCACCGTCTCGCGGCGCGTCGCGGGCATCGCCACGCGGTAGCGGCGGTCGCTCGCCGCCAGCAGGCCGCCGAGCGCCATGAGCAGGCACCCGCCCCAGATCCAGTCGATGAAGGGCTTCACCTGTACCTTGACCAGCCAGGCGCCGCCCGGCAGCGGGTCGCCGAGCGACACGTACAGGTCGCGCGTCAGCCCGGCGTCGATCGCCGCCTCGGTCATGGTCTGCTCCTGCACCGTGTACACGCGCCGCTCCGGGTAGAGCACGGTGAGCGGCTTGCCGTCGCGCGTGACGGACACCTTGGCCTGCGACGCGCGGTAATTCGGCCCGTTCACCGGCTGCACCGAATCCAGGCGGAACACGTAGCTGCCGAGCGTCACCGTGTCCCCGGGCCGCATGTTCGCGTCCTGCTCGGCGTCGTAGCCCTTCACCAGCGTCACGCCGACCACGAACACCGCGACCCCGAGGTGCGCGAGCAGCATGCCGTAGTGCGAGCGCGTCTGCCTGAAGCCGCGGCGTAGCCCCAGCACGCAGGTGGCCGCGATCCACACCGCAAGCGCCAGGCCGAAGCCGACCAGCGCGTGCCATTGGCCGAAGGCGAACGGCAGCAGCAGGCCCGCCGCGAGGCTCACGCCGAGCGCCCAGCGCAGCAGCACCGCGAGCTCGGGCAGGCTGGCACGCTTCCAGCGCGCGAGCGGCCCGACGCCCATGAGAAACAGTGCCGGCGCCATGAGCGGCACGAACACCGTCTCGAAGTACGGCGGGCCGACCGAGATCTTGCCGCCGCCGACGGCATCGAGCAGCAGCGGATACAGCGTGCCGAGCATCACCGAGCCGGCGGCCGCCACGAGCAGCACGTTGTTGGCGAGCAGCAGCGATTCGCGCGACACGGGAGCGAACTCGCCGCCCAGGCCGATGCGCGCAGTGCGCCAGGCGTAGAGCACCAGCGCGCCGCCGATCATCAAGGCGAACAGGCCGAGAATGAAAATACCGCGCGCGGGATCCACGGCGAAGGCGTGCACCGAGGTGAGCACGCCCGAGCGCACGAGGAAGGTGCCGAGCAGCGACAGCGCGAAGGCGATGATGGCGAGCAGCACCGTCCAGCTGCGGAACGCGCCGCGTTTCTCGGTCACGGCGAGCGAATGGATGAGCGCGGTGCCGACCAGCCAGGGCATGAAGGAGGCGTTTTCCACCGGGTCCCAGAACCACCAGCCGCCCCAGCCCAGCTCGTAGTAGGCCCAACCGCTGCCGAGCGCAATGCCCAGCGTGAGGAACGCCCAGGCCACCGTGGTCCAGGGCCGCGACCAGCGCGCCCAGGCGGCGTCGAGCTTGCCCGAGAGCAGCGCGGCCACCGCGAAGGCGTAGGCCACCGAAAAGCCGACGTAGCCCATGTAGAGCATCGGCGGATGGATCACCATGCCCGGGTCCTGCAGCAGCGGATTCAGGTCGCGGCCGTCGACCGCCGCCGGGAACAGGCGATCAAACGGGTTCGAAGTGAAC
>JAOTWE010000116.1 GCA_029863065.1 Betaproteobacteria bacterium | reverse complement strand
GCTGCACGACAAGGACCTGTGCATCGGCTGCGGCTACTGCTTCTATGCCTGCCCGTTCGGCGCGCCGCAGTTCCCGCAGGCGGGCGCCTTCGGCCTGCGCGGCAAGATGGACAAGTGCACGTTCTGCTCGGGCGGCCCCGAGGCCGATCGCTCCGACGCCGAATTCAAGAAGTACGGCCGTAACCGCCTCGCCGAAGGCAAGCTGCCGGCCTGCGCCGAGATGTGCTCGACCAAGGCGCTGCTCGGCGGCGACGGCGACGTCATCGCCGACATCTACCGCGAGCGCGTCACGCGCCGTGGCAAGGGCTCGGAAGTCTGGGGCTGGGGCACGGCCTACGGCCCGGGCAAGGCCGGGGCGCAGCCGCCCGCCGCAGGAGGCAAGTCATGAACCGCGTGACGCTGCTGGGGGCGGCGATCGTTGCCGCCGTGTTCGTCGCCGGCTGCGGCGAGTCGCCGCAAGTGACGGTCTACAAGCAGGGCAAGTACCAGGGCAAGGCCGATACCCAGCCCTGGGACAACGCCCCGCTGGCGTACGGCGACAGCAAGTGGAACAAGGGCGACCGGGCCAGTTGGGAAGCCGGGATCAACGCGCGCACCCTCGGCCAGAACGAGGACATCCGCATTTACAAGCAGTAGGCGGGCGCTTCGCGCCAGGAGGAAGGCATGACGACGCTACTCAGACTGTGCGGCTTGGCGCTCACCCTGTTCGCCATTTCGGGGACGGGCGCGGCGCTCGCGCAGACCGGCAGTTCCAGCGACCCGCGGGCGCAGGCGCAGCAGGAACGCCGCGATACGCAGCCGGGGAACAACGCGCCGGTGTGGCGCGAGGTGCGCTCCGGCAACCAGGGCTATACCAGCATGCAGGGCCAGGAGGTGGGCGTGCTGGTGCAGTCCGCCGGCGAGACCTGGCGCCAGATCCGCAACGGCCCGGTCACGGTTTACGGCGGCTGGATGCTCATCCTCGTGGTGCTGGCGCTCGTCGCGTTCTTCACCACCAAGGGCGCGATCAAGCTGCGCGAGAAGCCCACCGGCCGCATGCTCGAGCGCTTCAATTCGCTCGAGCGCGTCACGCATTGGACGGTAGCGATCTCCTTCGTCGTGCTCGCGGCATCGGGGCTCATCCTGCTGTTCGGCAAGCACGTGCTGCTGCCCATCATCGGCTATACACTGTTCAGCTGGCTCACGGCGCTCGCCAAGAACCTGCACAATTTCATCGGGCCGCTGTTCATCCTTGGCCTGCTGCTGATGATGGTGGTGTACATCAGGGACAATTTCCCGAACGCGGCCGATCTGCAGTGGCTCGCCAAGGGAGGCGGGTTGCTCTCCGGCAAGCACGTGCCCGCGGGCCGATTCAACGCGGGCCAGAAGGGCTGGTTCTGGGGCGGCGTCGTCCTCCTCGGCATTGCGGCGAGCGCGTCTGGGCTGATACTCCTGTTCCCGAATTTCGATCAGTTGCGCTTCACCATGCAGATCGCGTGGATCGTCCACGCTGCGGTGGGGTTGATCTTCATGGCGATGGGACTCGGCCACATCTACATCGGCACCATCGGCATGGAAGGCGCCTACCAGGCGATGCGCTTGGGCAACGTGGACGAAGCGTGGGCCAAGGAGCACCACGAGCTTTGGTACAACGAAGTCAAGAAGGGCGGCGCGAAATCCGCGCCCGGCGGGGCAGTTCCGGCCGGCGCGCCACACATGAGGGAAAAACAATGAACAAGATCCTGCTGGCCCTCGTCGGGGCGCTGATGATCGGCGCTTTCACCGTCTCGTAGGCCCAGGCGCCGGCGAAGCCGGCCGCGCCCAAGGGCCCGAGCGAGATGGACAAGGCGCAGGACCGCGCCGTCGCCAACTACCGGAAAGACAAGGGCATGACCATGGAAGCGAAGCCCGCGGCCATGGGCGCCACGACCCCGGCCAAGAAGAAGTAACGCCGCGCCGCCGCTAGGCGGCGCCCTCCACCAGCAGCAGCTTCGAGCGCGCCGCCTTCAGGCGCAGCGCCAGCACCGGCGCGTATTCCGGCGACGCATACCACTTGCGCGCCTGCTCGAGTGAAGGGAACTCCAGTACCACGAGGCGCTTGGGTTCCCAGCCGCCTTCCTTCCTTTCCACCGCGCCGCCGCGCACCAGGTACTTGCCGCCGTACTGGGCGACGATCGCGGGCACGAGCTTGCGGTACTCCTCGTAGGTCGCGGGATCGGTGACTTCGACTTCGGCGACGACGTAGCCGGCCATGGCGCGCCTCCTCAGGCAAAGAGCAATCTATAGCACAGCCCGGCCGCGCCGCAGCCGAGGATCACGGGGATGAGTCCCGCCCTGAAGCGCACCAGCGCGCCGAGCGCCGCCGCGGCGAGCGCCACCGAAATCCAGTCGACGGCGGTGCCGTCGACGAACACGTGCCGCGCGAAGAACACGGCCAGGCTGACGACGACGCCGACCACGGCGGCGGTGATGCCGGTCAGCGGCGCCGTGAACTTCAGGTCGCCGTGCGTGGCCTCGACCAGCGGCGCGCCGGCGAAGATGAACAGGAACGACGGCAGGAAGGTGAAGAACGTGACGACGATCGCCGCCGCGGCGCCGGCCGCGAACAGGTGCTCGGCGCCGAAGATCGCCTGCCCCCAGCCGCCGACGAAGCCGACGAAGGCCACCACCATGATGAGCGGGCCCGGCGTGGTCTCGCCGAGCGCCAGACCGTCGATCATCTGCGTCGCCGTGAGCCACTGGTGGTTCTCGACCGCCGCCTGGTAGACGTAGGGCAGGACCGCGTAGGCGCCACCGAACGTGAGCAGCGCCGCCTTGGTGAAGAACCAGGCCATCTGCCCGAACGTGCTCTTCCAGCCGAAGGCGAGGGTGAGCGCGCCCAGCGCCGCCGCCCACAGGCCGATGCCGACGCCCGCCACGGCCAGCAGGCGGCGCGGCCGGTAGCGCGCGTGCTCGGGAGTCGGCGTGTCGTCATCGATGAGCGCCGGCCCGTAGCGAGGCGCGCCGCCGCCATGGCCGCCGCCAGCGCGGAATACCCGCGGCGCGAAGCGCCCGCCGAGCGCGCCGGCGAGCGCGGCGGCGATCACCACGTAGGGAAAGGGCACGGCGAACAGGCCGATGGCGCAGAAGGCGGCGACGCTGATCAGCCACAGCGCCGGGTGCTTGAGCGCGCGCGCGCCGATGCGCCAGGCTGCCGCCAGCACGATCGCCACCACCGCGGGCTTGATGCCGTAGAGCAGTCCCGCCACCGCCGGCACCTCGCCGTACGCCATGTACAGCCAGGACAGCGCGATCAGGATGAACACCGAGGGCAGGACGAACAGCCCGCCGGCGATGATGCCGCCCCGGGTGCGGTGCAGCAGCCAGCCGAGATAGGTGGCGAGCTGCTGCGCCTCGGGGCCGGGAAGCAGCATGCAATAGTTGAGCGCGTGCAGGAAGCGGTTCTCGGAGATCCAGCGCCGGCGCTCCACCAGCTCCTGGTGCATGATCGCGATCTGGCCGGCGGGGCCGCCGAAGCTGATGAAGCCGAGCTTCAGCCAGAAGCGGGCAGCCTGCGCCAGGCTTACCGGATCAGGGCGGGATTCCACGAGTGCACCTCGACCTTGTCGCTCCGGCACCAGGCGTACAGGGCGTCGTACATCACCATGCCGTGCTCGAGCATCTCGTGGTCGTCCCGATAGAGCGCCGAGAGGCCGAGCGAGAGGGCCACGAGCCCCGCGGCCTGCGGTGCCAGCTCGGGGTGGTTGGTGTCCGCGCCGCGCACGATCAGCGCGAGCTGCTGCAGCGCCGGCTCGGCCACGCGGTAGCGGAACAGGAACGCATCGAAGCTGCAGCGGCCGCCCACGTGCGAGAACTCGACGTCCGGGACGTCGTACGGCACCGCCGAGCGCTCCTTGGCGACCTGCAGCACGTCCGCCGCCGGCACATAGAGGAATTCCGCATCCGCGTCGATGAAGCGCCGGATGAGCCACGGGCAGGCAATGCGGTCAATCTTCGGACGTTCGCGTGTCACCCAGCGGGTCGGCGCGCCGGCGGGCTTTTTCTCGCGCTCGCCGTTCCAATGCTCGATGCCGCCTTCGAGATACCGGCCGCCCAGCGCTTTCGCCACGCCTTGGCTGACCTCGTGGCCGTGCACGCAGTAGACGACGACCTCGGCGCCGGCGGGCAGTGTCCGGCGCCAGTCTTCGAGCTTCTCGGGGTCCCGGCGCAACGCACCGCGAATCATGTCCGGCGCGGCGAAAAACGCGGGGTTCTTGCGCACGTCGATGACGAGCGGCGGTTGCGGCGATCTGAGGGCCAGCTGAAGTGCGGCGGGGGTGAGGCTCGCGTCCATGGCATTCTCCTGGAGAGAAGGCAGAACTTGGACGCGAGGGCGTCTTCGGAGGGGAGTCTGCGATTCCCCGCGGCGCCGACTATGCGCGCGCGCCGCGGCGCCTGTCAAGCCTGCTTGACCCAGGTGAGCGCGGCGTCGAGCGCCTCCCGGCGCCCGCAGTGCGAGGCGTCGTAGCCCGGCAGGCGGGCGACGCGCGCCGCGAACGCGGGGCCCTTCAGCGTCTCGAGCAGCGCCTTCAGCGCCGCGCCGCGCAGGGCGGCCTTGGCGCCGGCGAAGAAGTAGCGCTCGGTTGCAAGCGGCGTGAAAGCGAGCTTGTGGCGCGTGGCGTCGGCGCGCAGGCCGAAGCCGGCGTCGGCGCGCCCCGCGGCCACAGCGTCGGCGACCGAGCGCTCGTCGCCATCGGCGCTGCGCGACTGGCGATGGATGAAGCGCACGCCCGGGCGCGCGAGGTCGTGCACGCCGCGGATGCGCGACCCGGGCCGGGCGATGAGGCCCTGCTCGCGCGTGACGAAATGCAGCAGCGTGTGCTTGCGCGGGTCGAGCCAGCGCCCGAGCGCGGCGGCGGCGGCCGCCGCGCGCGGCAGCGCGTCGGCGACGTGAAAGCCCGCCATGTCGCATTCGCCGCGCGCGAGCGACGCCAGGCAGTCGTCGGCGCCGCGGAACACCACCTCGAGATCGAGCGTGGCGCGGCACAGTGCGCCCAGCTCGGCGAGCGCCAGGTCGTGGCTGGCGTGGATCGTGAGGCGCGGGCGCGCGCCGGGCAGCGCGTCGGCGAGAAAGGCGGGAATCTCGGCGCGCAGGCGCTCGAAATGCGCCCCCAGCGCGTTGCGCACACGTTCGTCGGCCGCCAGCACGCGCACGCCCAGTGCGCTCAGGCGCGCACGCCGGCCGCGCTGCATGTCGACGAGCGGCGCGCCGAACAGGCGCGCGCCGTCGGCGAGCGCGCCCCAGGCCGAGCGGTACGACAGGCCCGAGCGCTGCGCGGCCGCGCGCAGCGAATCGGCCTGCGCCAGCTCGGCGAGCAGCCTGAGCAGCGCCCGGCCGCGCTCGCGCGGCAGGTCGCGGCCGCCCAGCCAGGCGTGGTCGAACTCGACGGTATAGCTTGTATGCATCCTTGTGCCTATTTAAGTCCAGTGGGCCGGGGCTGTAAAGTTGAGTCTGACACGATGATATGCACACCCATGCATAAGAAGCATGATTGACGCGCTCGCCTCGGGGCTGCGCCTGGTCGCCACCCTCGACCTGCGCCTGTGGGAGATCGTCGGCCTGAGCCTCGCGGTGAGCCTGTCCGCCGTCGCCTTGGCGACCCTCCTTGGACTGCCGCTGGGTGCTGCCCTTGCGGTCGGGCGCTTTCCCGGACGGCAGGCCGTGATCGTGGTGCTGAACGCGCTCATGGGACTGCCGCCCGTGGTGGTGGGGCTATTCATCTACCTGTTGCTGTCCCGCGCCGGGCCGCTGGGCGAGCTCGGGCTTCTGTTCACGCCGCGTGCCATGATCGTCGCGCAGACCGTGCTCGTGCTGCCGATCATCGCTGCGCTTGCGCGTCAGGCGGTCGAAGACGCCTGGCAGGAATACGAGGAGCAGTTGCGCTCGCTTGGCGTCGACGGTCTGCACGGCGCGCTCACCGTGTTGTGGGACATCCGCTTTTCTCTGCTCACCGCAGTGCTGGCGGGGCTCGGCAGAGCGAGCGCGGAGGTGGGTGCGGTGATGATCGTCGGCGGCAACATCGACGGCGTGACGCGCGTCATGACCACCGCCATCGCCCTCGAGACGTCGAAGGGCGACCTGCCGCTTGCGCTCGGTCTGGGCATGGTGCTGATCGCCATCGTGCTGGCGCTCAACGCGGGCGCCCACCTCATCCGGGATGCCGCGCAACGGAGGCACGGGTGAGCTCGATCCTGCCGTTGCGCCTCGACGACGTCTCGTACGCCGCGGGCGGGCGCACGATCATCGAGCGCATGAGCCTTGCGCTCGAGGCGGGGGCGAGCACCTTGATCCTCGGCGCCAACGGCGCCGGCAAGAGCGTGCTCATGCGGCTGATGCACGGCCTGCTCGCGCCCAGCAGCGGGCGCGTGGCCTGGGCCGGGGAGGGCGCGCGCCGCCGCCAGGCGATGGTGTTCCAGCGCCCGGTGATGCTGCGCCGCTCCGCGCTCGCCAACGTGGTCTACGCGCTTAAAGTGGCCGGGGTCGCGTCGGCCGACCGCGAGCGGCTCGCCCGCGAGGCGCTCGCCGAGGTCGGGCTGCTCGCCGCCGCCGGGCGGCCGGCGCGGGTGCTCTCCAGCGGCGAGCAGCAGCGCCTCGCGCTGGCGCGCGCCTGGGCGCTGCATCCCGAGGTGCTGTTCCTCGACGAGCCGACCGCGAGCCTCGATCCCGGGGCGACGCACGAGATCGAGAACATCATCCGCGCGTTCGATGCCGCGGGCACGAAGATCGTCATGTCCACGCACAGCCTCGGCCAGGCGCGGCGCCTCGGCGACGAGGTGATCTACCTGCACCAGGGGCGTGTGCTGGAGCGCGCGCCCATCGGGCTCTTCTTTCCCCACCCGGCCACCGCGGAGGCGGCGGCGTTCGTCAAAGGAGAACTGCCATGGACCTGAGGAAGATCCTGCTTGTCGCGCTGCTCGCACTGGCGCCGGCGGCATGGGCGCAGGACAGATTCATCGTCGTGTCGTCCACGACCTCGACGGAGAACTCCGGTTTGTTCAAGCACCTCCTGCCGGAATTCCGGAAAACGACGGGCATCGAGGTGCGGGTCGTCGCCCAGGGGACCGGCCAGGCGCTCGACACGGGCAAGCGCGGCGACTGCGACGCCGTCTTCGTGCATAACAGGAATGCGGAGCTCAAATTGGTGCAGGAAGGCTGGTTCGTGAACCGGCACGACGTCATGTACAACGACTTCGTCATCGTCGGGCCGAAAGCGGATCCCGCCGGGGTCAAGGGTATGACGGATGCGGTGGCGGCGCTGGCGAAGATCCGTGATGCGAAAGCGCCGTTCGCGTCGCGCGGCGACAACAGCGGCACGCACTCGGCCGAGCTGCGCCTGTGGAATGCGGGCGGCATCGACCCGCAGGGGACCTGGTACCGCGAGACGGGCTCGGGCATGGGCGCGACGCTGAACACGGCCTCGGCCATGAACGCATACGCACTGACCGACCGCGGCACGTGGCTGTCGTTCAAGAACCGGGGCGAACTGGCAATCCTGGTGCAGGGCGACCGGCGCCTGTTCAACCAGTACGGCGTAATGTTGGTGAATCCGGCGAAGCAACCGCACGTGAAAAAGGAGATGGGCCAGGCGTTCATCGACTGGCTGCTGTCGCCCGCGGGACAGGCCGCCATCGCCGCCTACAAGATTGGCGGCGAGCAGTTGTTCTTTCCCAACGCCAAGCCATGACGCGGCTCGCGATATAGTGCAGGGCGCATGGATTCCGCGATCCTTTTTGTGCTCGCGTCGGCAATGCTGCTGGCGTCGTTCGTCTACGCGTCGGTCGGTCACGGCGGCGCCTCCGCCTACATCGCCGCTATGGCCCTCGCGGGCATCGCACCGTCGGAGATGCGCCCCATCGCACTGACCCTGAACGTGCTGGTGTCTTCGCTCGCCACCTACAAATTCTGGCGCGCCGGGTATTTCCGCTGGCGGCTGTTCTGGCCGTTCGCCGCCGTGTCGATCCCGTTCGCCTACCTCGGCGGCGCCATCACGCTGCCCGGGACCCTCTACAAGGTCGTGGTGGGGATGGTGCTGGTCTATGCCGCCTGGCAGCTGTGGCTCAGCCACCGCGCCGGCGACGAGATGCGCAAGGTGCGCGAGCCGGCGATTGTTCTTGCCATGGCGATCGGCGCGGCCATGGGCCTGCTCGCGGGGCTGACCGGTGTCGGCGGCGGCATCTTTCTCAGCCCGCTCATCCTGATCCTCGGCTGGGCAGGGACCAAGCAGACCTCTGCCGTGGCCGCGCCTTTCATCCTCGTCAATTCGATTGCCGGCTTGGCGGCGGGCGTCGTCGCTGGCACTGCGGCGCTGCCGGGGGCGATCTGGGTGCTTGCCGCCGTAGTGCTGGTCGGCGGCTGGCTGGGGGCGGAATACGGCAGCCGGCGCTTCGCCAATCCGCTGGTGCGCCGGGTGCTCGCGGTTGTGCTCGCGGTGGCAGGAGCCAAGATGGTGTTCATATGAAGGTGTTCGGCTTCGCCGGCTGGTCCGGCAGCGGCAAGACCACGCTCATCGAGAAGCTGATCCCGCGCTTCACGGCGCGCGGCCTGGGCGTGTCGCTCATCAAGCACGCGCACCACACGTTCGACGTCGATCAGCCAGGCAAGGACTCCTACCGCCACCGCCACGCCGGCGCCAGCGAGGTGCTGGTCACCTCGTCGCGTCGCTGGGTGCTGATGCACGAGCTGCGCGGCGCGCAGGAACCTTCCTTCGACGAGCAGGTCAGGCATCTGTCGCCCTGCGACCTGCTCATTGTGGAAGGATTCAAACATGCGCCCATCCCCAAGCTCGAGGTGTGGCGCGCGGTGACGGGCGAGGGCCTGCTG
This sequence comes from Betaproteobacteria bacterium, assembly GCA_029863065.1. Lineage (GTDB taxonomy): Bacteria > Pseudomonadota > Gammaproteobacteria > Burkholderiales > SG8-39 > JAABQT01. Next base: position 597 of record JAOTWE010000116.1, on the reverse strand, counting down.
CATCCGCAGGACCCGCACATCGTCGCCGTGGCGAGCGACACCAGGCTGGAGACGAAGCTGCCGCTCCTCGCTCTCGACGACAATGCCGGCATCGCCGATTTCATCCTCAGGCACCTGAAGCTCGCATAAGCAAGGGGCTGCTTTCGGTAGACGAGAGGCGCTGGAAGTGCTGCTCGCGGACGCGCGAGCCCGAGCCATGGGGCGAGGCCGACTGCGCGATGCAGCCTCGTAACGCTCATCCGGACCCTCCGCGAGCGTTGCGGGAAACTTCCAAGCCTGAGAATAGAGGGCGCGCGCGCCGGATGGTTCGCCGGTCAGAGAGCCGGCGCGGCCGAGGTCAAGCGAGAGTGAGCAGTGATTCGGCGGGCTGAGTGCGCCCCAGCTCGGCATGCCGGGTCGCGACGCTCTGCAGAGCCTGCCCGAGCGATTCACCCTGTGCGACACGGCTCATGATCTCGCGCTGCAGAATCGCGCCGAGCATCTCGACGTTCGGCCGAAGTTGTGGCGCGAGCGCCGCCAGCCGTTCGCGAGTCGGGGGATCGTCGTCGAATGCCGCCAGCAAGTCCGCCAGCGGCTTTCCCGTCGCGAGCCAGTAGC
>JAOTWE010000115.1 GCA_029863065.1 Betaproteobacteria bacterium | reverse complement strand
CCATGGTGGCCTGCGTGTTGTGCGAGCCGTTCTCGGCGCACGAGGCGTACCAAATGGGCGTGCTCACCGATATCGTCCCGGCGCTGAAGGTGGACGGCAAGTTCGTCGCCAATCCGCTGGTGGAAACGCAGCGCGTGTACGACGAGTTCGGGCGCCTGGCGTTCGGCAAGCCGAAGACGGGCGATGCGCTCGCGCAGGGGAAGATCCTGATGAAGAAAGGCGCGGTGGACCTCGCGCGGCTGGATGAGACAGTCGAGGCGCTGTGCGCGAAGATCCTGCTCACTTTCCCCGACTGCACCACGAAGACGCTGGAGGAGCTGAGGAAGCCCAAGCTCGAGGCCTGGAACCGCAACAAGGAGGACGCGCGCGCCTGGCTGGCGCTCAACATGATGACCGAGGCGCGCGCCGGCTTCATCGCGTTCAACAACGGCACCAAGGACGACCGCGAGGTCGATTTCGTGCAGCTCAGGCGCAAGCTCGCCGCCGGCGAAGGCTGGGTAGGCGGCCTGCACGACGCCATCCAGCCGGGGAAGGGGCGTGGCTGAGAGCCCGCTCAAGGTCTGGCTCGAGCGCGACGGCGCGCTGTTGCGGCTGCGCCTTGCAAAGCCCAAGGCCAACCTGATCGACGCGGCCATGATCGCGGCGCTCGCCGAGGCCTTCGCCGAGTACCGCGACAACCCCGGCCTGCTCGCCGCGCTCGTCGACCAGGAGGGCCCGCACTTTTCTTTCGGCGCGAGCGTCGAGGAGCACCTGCCGGGTTCCTGCGAGCAGATGCTTGCCAGCCTGCACGCACTGCTCGGCGCCATGCTCGAATGGCCGCGGCCGATCCTGATGGCGGTGCGCGGCCAATGCTTGGGCGGCGGGCTGGAGTTCGCGCTTGCCGGGCACCTGCTGTTCGCGGCACCAGAGGCGCAATTCGGCCAGCCCGAGATGAAGCTGGGTGTGTTCGCGCCCGCGGCGTCCGTCCTCCTGCCGCTGCGCATCGGCCAGGCGCGCGCCGAGGACCTGCTGTACTCGGGCCGCTCGATCGACGCGCAGAGCGCGCTCGCCTGGGGCCTCGTCAATGAGGTGGCCGTGGAGCCGACGGCAGCCGCGCTCGCCTACTTCGAGAATCATCTCGCAGCGAAGAGCGCTGCATCGCTGGCGCACGCGGTACGCGCGGCGCGCGAACCCTTCGCCGACCTGGCGCGCGCCCGGCTCGCCGACGTGGAAGCGCTCTACCTGGAAAAGCTGATGCGCACGCGCGACGCCAACGAGGGCCTCGCCGCCTTCATGGAGAAGCGCGCGCCCCGCTGGGAGCACCGATGAACACCCGGGAGATCATTGCCCGCTGCGAGCACCTGTTCGAAGACCTGCGCTTCGGCGCCGTCAAGGAGTGGAAGGCGGCCAAACCCGGGCGCAAGGCGATCGGCTACATGCCGATCTACGTGCCGCGCGAGATCATCCACGCCGCGGGCATGCTGCCGGTGGGCATCTTCGGCGGCGGCGACCAACTCGAGGTGATCCAGGGCGACGCCTACTACCAGAGCTACATCTGCCGCATCCCGCGCTCGACGCTGGAGCTCGGCCTCACCGGGCGGCTCGACTGTCTCGACGGCATGCTCTTTCCGTCGATCTGCGACGTCATCCGCAACCTCTCGGGCATGTGGCAGATCATGTTCAAGGACAAGTACGTCAAGTATTTCGACGTGCCGCAAAATTACGATGACGCCATTGGCGGCGAATTCTACGTGCACGAGATGCAGCAGCTGCGCGAGGACCTCGGCAAGCTTGCCGGCAAGGAGATTTCCGACGAGCAGCTGCGCGCCTCGATCGCCGTGTACAACGAGAACCGCAAGGCAGTCCGCGAGCTCTACGCGTACCGTGCGCAAGAGCCCTGGCAGGCGCCGACTTCCGAGCTCTACCTCGTGCTGCGCGCCGGCTGTGTGCTGCCGCCCGAAGAGCACACGCAAGTGGTGCGCGCGTACCTGGCGGCGGCGCGCACCGAAGAGCGGCCGCGGCGTGACAACGCGCGCGTGGTGCTCAGCGGCTCGTTCTGCGAGCAGCCGCCGCTCAGCCTGATCAAGTCGATCGAGATGTCCGGCTGCTACGTGGTCGACGAGGACTTTCAGCTCATCCAGAGCTGGCTGCTCGACGAGGTGCCGGTCAGCGGTGATCCGCTCGAGGAGCTGTCGAAGGCCTTCCTGCACCGCTCGATCTCGACTTCGTCCAAGTACGACGAGAGAAAGGAAGACAAGGGCAAGTTCCTGCTCAAGCAGATCAAGGACCGGGGCGCCGAGGGCGTGGTGTTCGCCGCGGCGTCGTTCTGCGATCCGGCGCTGCTCGAGCGCCCGATGCTGCAGGGGATCCTCGCGCAGCACAAGATTCCCTACACCGCGTTCAAGTACTCGGAGAACACCGGCCAGATGGCCCCGATCCGCGAGCAGGCAGGGACTTTCGCCGACTCGATCAAACTGTGGAGCGCCGCATGAGCACACCGATCCAGATCGTGCCCGGAACCAGCACGCCGAAGAAGCCGCCGCCGGCCCAGAAAGAGGACTCGATGTTGCTGCAAAAGGAGCTCATCAACGGCAACTACCATGAGCTCGCCACCGCGCGCGAGATGAACCGCAAGGTGTCCGCGACCTTCGTGCCCGGGAATCTCAACGAGCTGCTGATGTGTTTCGATTTCGCGCGCAGCCTGCCGGAGACCAACGCGCTGCAGAACGGCATGCGCAAGAAATCCGGCAAGATGATCATGGACGCCGAGCGCGATGGACACTCGGAAGACGTCTGTACGTACGTCAAGGCCGACCTCGGCATGATGCTGCAGGGGCAGGTCGGGCCGACCGGCGAGGCGCTGCCCACGCCCGACGTGCTGCTCCTGTCCTACACCGGCTGCTTCACGTTCATGAAGTGGTTCGAGCTCATCCGCCAGAAGTACGACTGCGAGACGGTGATGCTGCACGTGCCCTACCAGGGCGACGGCAGGATCTCGAAGAACATGCGCGACTACGTCCTCAAGCAGCTCAAGGAGAAAGTCATCCCTACGCTGGAGAAAGTGTCCGGGGTCAAGTTCGACATCGACCGCCTGCGCCAGTACATGAAGGAGTCGGTCAAGGCCGAGGAGGACCTCGTCTGGACGCTGCAGTCGGCCAAGCACAAGCCCTCGCCGATCGACGGCTATTTCGGCGCCGTCTACTACATCGGCCCGATCTTCACCGCGTTCCGCGGCACGCCCGAGGCGACCAAGTTCTACAGCGTGCTGCGCAAGGAGATCGAGCAGCGCATCCGCGAGGGCAAGGGCCCGGTAACGCCCGAAGGCGAGCATCCGGGCGAGAAGTACCGCCTGGTGGTCGAGGGGCCGCCCAACTGGACCAGCTTTCGCGAGTTCTGGAAGATGTTCTACGACGAGGGCGCGGTGGTGGTGGCCTCCACCTACGCCAAGGTGGGCGGCGTGTACGACTTCGGCTTCCGCCACGACCCGGACCATCCGCTCGAGTCGCTCGCCGAGTACTGCCTGGGGTGCTACACCAACCTCAACTTTCCGCAGCGCATCGACATGATCTGCAAGTACCTCGACGAGTACCAGGCCGACGGCCTGCTGATCAACTCGATCAAGAGCTGCAACAGCTTCTCGGCGGGGCAGCTCCTCATCCTGCGCGAGGTGGAAAGGCGCACCGGCAAGCCCGCGGCGTTCATCGAGTCGGATCTGGTCGACCCGCGCTACTTCTCGGCGGCCAACATCAAGAACCGGCTGGAGAGCTACTTCCAGATGGTCAAGCAGAAGCGCGCCGCAGGCATGGGCGCGAAGCCGGCCGGCCACGCCCCCATGCCGCCGATCGTCCCCGCCCCGACGGCGCACTGAGCAGGCCGCCATGCGCTGCTTCATCGGCATCGACCTGGGATCGACCACCACCAAGGCGGTGGTGATCGACGAGACGCAGCGCGTCCTCGGGCGCGGCATCACCAACTCGCGCTCGAACTACGACACCGCGGCGACCATCGCCAAGCAGGAGGCGCTGCTCTCGGCGCGCTTCCTGCTGTTCCGTGAGGCGCTCGGCACGAGCGGCGCGCTCAACGGCGCTCTGGACCAGTTCGTCGGCCAGCTGGAGCGCGACTTCCGCCTCGAGCAGTTCCTCGTGCAGCTCGCCGACCTCGAGCAGGTGTGCGCGAAGAGCGTCGCCGGCGCGCGCTTCGGCGAGGCCGAGAAGGCCGTGAGCGCCGCGCTCGAGCAGGTATTCGCGCGCCTGCGCGGGGAGGCGCCGGCGCTGTTCGCGCACGGCGCGAAGAGAAAGAGCGACTTCTTCCGCGACATCGCCGGCAGCCGTTACCTCGCGATCGGCGAGGAGGTGGCAAAAAGCACCGGCCTGCGCTACGACTTCCTGCTCAACGTCTTCGACCGCTCGATCATCGAGGTCGAGAACCGGGTCTATCTCGACTCGCTCTCGCCGCACCTGCTGGCGGCGCTCAAGCGCACCTTCAAGGCGCTGCCGGAGACCGCGGCCCGCGGCGACGCGGTGCGCGCGCCGATCCAGGGCGTGCTCGACACGCCGCTCGAGGAAGCCTACGTGGTGGGCACCGGCTACGGCCGCGCGCGGCTGCCGTTTTCCAAGGAGCATGTGCGCTCGGAGATCCTGTGCCACGGCCTGGGCGCGCACGTGATGTATCCGCAAACGGCGACCGTACTCGACATCGGCGGCCAGGACACCAAGGCGATCCAGGTCGACCCGCAGGGCATCGTCGAGAGCTTCCAGATGAACGACCGCTGCGCCGCGGGCTGCGGGCGCTACCTGGGCTACATCGCCGACGAAATGAACATGGGCCTGCACGAGCTCGGGCCGCTCGCCATGAAGTCGACCAAGACGGTGCGCATCAATTCGACCTGCACCGTGTTCGCCGGCGCCGAGCTGCGCGACCGGCTCTCGCTCGGCGAGAAGCGCGAGGACATCATGGCCGGGCTGCACCGCGCGATCATCCTGCGCGCCATGTCGATCCTGGCGCGCTCGGGCGGCGTGCGCAACGAATTCACTTTCACCGGCGGCGTCGCCAAGAACGAGGCCGCGGTCAAGTCGCTGACCGAGCTGATCGGGGAGAACTACGGCAAGATCACGCTCAACATCAACCCCGACTCGATCTACACCGGCGCGCTCGGCGGCGCGACCTTCGCCTGGCGCGCGGTGATGGAAGAGGGCAAGTCCATCGAGAAGCGGGAGGCGGCATGACGATCCACACGATCGGCATCGACATCGGCTCCGGGGCGGTGAAGACCGCGCTGTTTCGCAGCGACGGCGGCCAGAGCGAGTGGCTCGCGAGGCGCTGCGAGCGGATCCGCCGCCGCGACCCGATGGAGCTCGCCCGGCAGAGCTACGACGAGGTGCTCGCCGAGGCGCAGCTCGCGCCCGATGATGTCGCGTACACGGCCACCACCGGCGAAGGCGAGAACGTGAAGTTCGCCACCGGGCACTTCTACACCATGACGACGCACGCGCGCGGCGGCGTATACCTGGATGCCGAAGCGCGCGCGGTGGTGGACATCGGCGCGCTCAACGGCCGCGCGATCTATATCGACGCGCGCGGCAAGGTGCTCTCCTATAAGATGACCAGCCAGTGCGCCTCGGGCTCGGGGCAGTTCCTCGAGAACATCGCGCGCTACCTCGGCGTCGCGGTCGAGGAGATCGGGCGCCTGTCGAAAACCTCCGAGCATCCCGAGAAGGTGAGCTCGATCTGCGCGGTGCTCGCCGAGACCGACGTCATCAACATGGTCTCGCGCGGCATTCCAACGCAGGACATCCTCAAGGGCATCCACCTGTCGATGGCCTCGCGCCTCGTCAAGCTGCTCAAGGTCACCGGCATCAAGAGCGGCAAGGTGCTGCTCACCGGCGGCCTCGCGCTCGACGCCGGCCTGCTTGCAGCGGTGCAGGAGGAGCTGGTGAACGAGAAGATCGGGGCCATCGAAGTGGCGAGCCACCCGGACTCGATCTACGCCGGCGCCATCGGCGCCGCGCTGTGGGGCGCCTTCCGGCACGACAAGCTGAAGGCGCTGCAGGCGCGCGCCGCCGCCTGAACGCAAAGGAGACGCCATGGCATTGCTCATCAATGAAACCTGCACTGCGTGCGACGCGTGCCTGCCGGAATGTCCCAATGACGCAATTAGCGCCGGCGACCCGATCTACGTCATCGATCCGCTGAAGTGCACCGAATGCGTCGGCGCGAAGGACGAGCCGCAGTGCCGCCTGGTGTGCCCGGTGAGCGACTGCATCGTCGACCATCCCGATTTCCGCGAGAGCCGCGAGGAGCTGCAGGAGAAGCACAAGGCGCTGCACGGCTGACGCATGGACGAAGAGGCGCTCCTCGATGCTTTGCGCACGGTGATCGACCCCGAGGCGGGGATGAACATCGTGGAGCTCGGCCTGGTCTACGGCGTCGAGGCGGCCCCGCCGCACGCCACGGTGCGCATGACCCTGACCTCTGCAGCCTGCCCGCTCGGCGATTACCTGAGCGACACGGTGCGCGCAGCGTTGCGCGGGCGCTTCCCCGAGCTTGAGGAGGTCAGCGTCGAGCTGGTGTGGGAACCGCCCTGGACGCCGGAGCGGATGTCCGCAGAGGCACGCAACTTCTACGGCTGGAAGTGAGCCCGGTGTGCGGGTCGCCTACCGCGTTCCGCTGCTCATCGCCGGGTTCCTCAGCCTGGGCTTCGGCGTCGCCGCGGGTCTTGCACGCGTCGGCTTCGCAATCGAGCTGCCGGCGCCGTCCCTGATCGCGCTGCACGGCCCGCTGCTCGGCGGCGCCTTCTTCGGCACCGTCATCAGCCTGGAAAGGGCGGTGGCGCTCGGCCGACCCTGGGCTTACACCGCGCCGTTGGCGACCGGAACCGCGGGCCTGGTCTGGATTCTCGGCGCGCCCGCGGCCGTCGGCGCTGCGCTGCTCGTCCTGGGCGGCCTCGTGCTGCTCGCGGCGTCGCTGCACGTCTGGCGGCGCCAGCCGGAACTGCACAATGCCTGCCTCGCCTTCGGCGCAGGGTGCCTGCCGCTCGGTGCGGCAGCCGTCGCCGCCGGGGATGTTGCAGCGGCGACGCCGGCGTGGCTGGGCTTTCTCGTGCTGACCATCGCCGGCGAGCGGCTGGAACTGTCGCGCTTCATGCCGCCCTCGCCGGGCGCGAAAAGAGCGTTCGCAGCCATCTGCGCGTGCCTGCTTCTTGCCAGCGCGCTCGCCGTATTCCACCCCGCCGCGGGCTGGAAGTTTCTCGCCGCGGCGGCGCTTGCCCTGGCCGCTTGGCTCGCGCTCAAGGACATCGCGCGCCGCACCGTGCGCGAGCGAGGCCTGACGCGCTACATCGCCTGGGCGCTGCTTGCGGGCTACGCCTGGCTCGGCGTCGGCGCGCTGATCGCGCTCGCCGATTCGCAGTTCGCGCCGGGCCGGCCGGCGTACGATGCCGCACTGCACGCCTGGTTCCTCGGCTTCGTGTTCTCGATGGTGTTGGGCCACGCGCCGATCATCGCGCCGGCGCTGCTGCGCGTCTCGCTGCCCTACCACGCCGTGTTCTACGCGCCGCTGGTCGTCCTGCACGCGAGCCTCGCGGCGCGCGTCGCGGGGGACCTGCTCCTGCTGCCGGCGCTGCGCGTTGTCGGCGCCGCGGGCAGCGCCGCCGCGCTTGCGTTGTTCGTGGCAACGATGGCGGGCCGCGCGCTCAGCGCGCGCGGCGCGTGATCAGCACCAACCCGAGCGCGACCAGCGCCATGCCGCCGAGCAGGCCCGCCGAGAGCCGCTCGCCGAGGATCGCCACGCCGAGCAGCACCCCCGCGATCGGCGAAACGAAATTGAAGCTGATCATCACGCTCGGCGAGTAGCGGCGCATCAGATAGAAGTTCACCGTGAACGCGAGCCCGGCGATGACGATCCCCTGATAGAGGATTCCGGCGACCGGCGCCGGCCCAATCCGCTCCCAGCGAATCGCCTCCCACGCCAGCGCCCCACCCAAAAACAGCGGCAGCGACACCATCATCATCCAGAACGTCAGCCGCACCTCATTCACCCGCCGCAGCAGCCGCCCGCTCAACGCCAGCCGCAGCCCGAGCAGGCACGCGCTCGCCAGCACGATCCAGTCGCCGGCCGCCGCGCTCGCCAGCCCGGCGCCGCGGGTGATCACCAGCGCCACGCCAGCGAAGGCAATAACGACGCCGAACGCGCGGCTCAGTCCGACCCGGTCTCCCGGCACCAGAAAATGCGCGAACAACACCCCAAACAGCGGATTGGTGGAGATGAGCACGGCGCCGTTCGCCGCCGTGGTGCCGCCGAACCCGTAATTCAGGAGCGCGATCTGCAGCGTGAACAGAGCCCCGATTGCCACGAACGCGGGCCACTCGTCGCGCTGCGGCCGGATCGGGATGCGCGCGAAGCGGGCCCAGGCGTAGACACACAGGCAGCCGAGCGCGAAGCGCAGGAACCCGCTCCATAAAGGCGGAAACGCCTCCAGCCCCAATTTGACGGCCACAGGATTTCCGCCCCACAGGGTGTGGATGGCGAGGGCCGCAAACACGGCGCGCGCGGGGATCGACCAGTTCAGGAGAGGACTTTCACGCTCGCCAGGATTCTAGCTTGCGCTAGATCAACACCCGCCGTAGCGCCGGGCGTAGCGTGCGCTCACGAAAGGAGTTTCCATGAGTACGTTCATGACAGTCCTGCTTGCCGCCGTGCTGGTCACGGCAGTTGCCGTAGTGGCCTACGCCCTCGCGATCGCGTGGCAACACGCGCTGGGCGACGGCGCGCCGCTGCCTCTTTACGGGATGCTCAAGCAGCACGGCCTCTCCGTGGGCGAGGCGAGCGACGAGTTCGGCACGCAGACGCTGGCCTACGCGATGCGGCGCTGCGTTTACTGCACGTACGGCGGGCAATGCCAGCAGCGCATCGCCGCCGGGCAGTCGGTGCCCATACACTGCCCCAACGCCGGGCTGTTCGCGCGGCTCACCCAGCCGCGCGCCTGACGAACTTAAGTCAAGCTTCGACGTTCGCCGCGACTTCGACCCGGGCATCGAAGCTCGACTGACCCGCGGAGAAGGCGAAAATCTCGACCGCATGATCCGGCAGCACCGCGGCGCCGTCGGTCAACCGATTGAGCCCGGGCCAGCCGTCCCTGAGCCAGACCGCGCCTTGCGGCATGCGCTCGGTCACGTGGGCGCGGGCCTGCAGCGAGCCCCGGGAATTGAAGACGCGGATCGCAGCACCGTCTTCGATCCGGCGCGTCAAGGCATCGGCCGGCGCCAGCCAGAGCTGCGGCTCCGCTTCGCGGCGCGCCAGCGTCGGCAACTCGCGCCCGTTGTTGTAGAAGGAATGGAAGTGCGTCAGCGTGCGGCCCTGAGTCAGGCGCAGCGGATATTCATCTGCGGTCGGCGCGGTGAATGAAGGCAGGGGAGGCAGACCCAGCGCCTCCGCCCGTGCCGAGTAGAACTCGATCTTGCGCGA
>JAOTWE010000114.1 GCA_029863065.1 Betaproteobacteria bacterium | reverse complement strand
CGGCTGAAGGTGCTCGAGGCCGCCGACGGCCTGCAGCGCACGGTTCGCATCCGCGCGCGCTTCGCGGACGCGGACTGACCGATGACAATTCGGCGGAAATACGATTAGACTTCCCGCATGACCGCGCACGCCATTACGGTCAGGCTCGCCGGGCAGCGCGACGCACAGGCGATCGCGCTGATGTCGCGCGACCTGGTGGAATCCGGACTGGGCTGGAAGTACGATGCCGCGCGGGTGCTGAAGGCGATCCGTGACCCGGACACGCTGACGCCGGTGGCCTGCGACGGCGGGCGCATCGCCGGTTTCGGCATCATGGAATTCGGCGACGAGCGGGCGCATCTGGTCCTGCTCGCCGTGCGCCCCACCCACCGGCGCATGGGGATCGGGCGGCGGCTCGTCGACTGGCTGGTGGAGTCGTCGCGCACCGCCGGCATCGCCAGCCTGCACCTGGAGCTGCGTGCCGCCAACGAGGCGGCGCGTGGCTTCTACCGCGCCATGGCCTTCGACGAGACCATCGTCGTGCCCGGTTACTACCGCGGTCGCGAGGCCGCGCTGCGCATGATCCGCGTGCTGCGCGCGGCCGGTCCCGTACCCTACACCTGGCGGCCGTCGACGACCTGAGCGCGCCGCGCTAGGGCACGATGGCGAAGCCCAGGCGCAGCTGCGACTTGCGGTGCACGTTGTAGTCGAGGATGTCTTCGCCGTAGCCGGTGAAGAACTGGACCTGGAGGTAGCCCGACAGCTGGCCGAATGCGAGCACGCGCGTGCGCTGCGAGAAATCCACCTGCAGGCTGCCCTTGCCGGCGGTGCCGGTGCGGGCGAGCGCGCTCCAGACGCGCTCGCGGTCGCCATAGCGCACGCGCCAGTCGACGTAGCCGCGGTAGCGATGGATGTCCGGGTTGTCCTCCTTGTCGAGGTAGCTGTAGAACTTGGGCGTGAACTCCAGGCGCGCGCCGCCGGCAAATTCGTGCTGCCATTCCGGCTGCATGAACACGACGTCGATGGAGCGCGAGGCGGGCCCGTCCTTGCCGTTCGACTCGTGCTCGTAGCCGGTGCGCAGACCGTCGATCCAGGTCTTGTCGTCGGAACGTTGCCAGAGCCAGAACAGCGACGGCCGGAAGCTCGTATCGCGGAAAGGCCTGGACGCCTGCGACAGGTTCCAGATCGCATTCTGCGTATAGCCCATGTAGAAATCGGCGAGCCAGGGCTGGTCGCTGCCCCAGCCCAGCTCGCGGTCGAACAGGCGGTACTTGAACGACAGCTGCAGGCGCCCGGTGGTGCCCGAGCGCGTGCCGACGACGAAGTAGACCGACTCGTTTTCCGAGATCGGCGGCGGAGGCCCGCCCGCCCTGCCGATCGCCAGCCGCTGCAGCGCGTCGGGCGAGGTCTGCACCAGCAGCACCAGCACGTTCGAGTCGCGGTCGACGAGCTCCAGGCCGAGCGCGCCGGCGAGCGTCTCGGGCATGCGCGCCGCATACGTGCGCCGCGATCCCGTGGCCGGCGCGCCGGCTCTTGCGGCAATCACGCGGCCCATCCGGTCGCCGCGCACGCGCAGGCCGATCATGTCGGGCAGCGGCTCGCCGGCGACACTGAACAGCTCGACCTCGAAGCGCGCGCCTGCCTTCGCCTGCGGCTCGTGACTCGACAGTATCCAGTCCGCGGCCGCGGCGGGCAGTGCAGCGAGCATGCCCGCCAGGACCAGCCACCGCGCCATGCATTTCTTGCGAGAATGATTCCCCATGAGCGAGTCTAACGCGCCCCTGCCCACCGTTTTCATTTCGCACGGTTCGCCGATGCACGCGCTGGAAGCGGGCGCCGCCGGCAAGGTCTGGGCAGCGCTCGGCCGGCGCCTGCCGCGCCCACGCGCGCTGCTCATCGCCTCCGCGCACTGGGAAGCCGGGCGGCCGACCCTCGGTGGTGCCGAGCACCCCGAGACGATCCACGATTTCTACGGCTTTCCCCAGCCCCTGTACGAGATTCGTTACCCGGCGCCCGGCGCGCCTGCCATCGCCGAGCGTGCGCGCCAACTGCTCGAGGCGGCCGGTTTGAATGTCGTCATCGATGCCGAGCGCGGACTCGATCACGGTGCCTGGTCGCCGCTGCTGTACGCCTATCCTCGGGCCGACGTGCCCGTGGTTCAGGTTTCAGTACAGACCACGCTCGGACCGCGCCATCACCTCGAACTGGGAAGGGCGCTGGCGCCGCTCGCGCACGAGGGCGTGCTGATCATCGGCTCCGGGCACCTGACGCACAACCTGCGCGAGCTGCGCAGCGTGCGCGACACGGGCGTGGGGGGTGCGGAGCCCTACGTAAGTGAATTCCAGGAATGGGTGCGCGGGTGCATCGAAGCGCACGACTACGACCGGCTGGCCGATTACCGCAAGCTGTCGCCGGCCGGCGTGCGCGCGCATCCGAGCGAGGAGCACTTCCTGCCGCTGTTTGTCGCGCTGGGCGCGGCGGGCGAGCATGTGCGCGCCGAGCGCTTCGTCGGGCACGTCGAGGGCAGCGTGCTCGCCATGGACGCCTACTTGCTGCACTCGGCGGTGTAAGGCGTTCTAGTCGCGCGACGCCGAGATCGAGTCGACCTTGTTCGGGTAGAAAGCGAGCAGGTCCTTGATGCCGAGCATTTCGTCGTACGGCTGCTCGTAGCTCCAGACCGCGTTTTCGGGACCGTTGAGGATCGAGGAGTAGGACGCGTGGCCCTTGAACGGGCAGTAGGTCGTGTGCGAAGCGCGCGCGAGCCGCGCCATCCTTACGTCCTGGCGCGGGATGTAGAAGACGCCGGGGTAGTCGCCTTCCTTCATTTCGATAGCGGCGCGCGAATCGGCGATGACTTCGCCGCCGACCATCACGCGCACGCGCACCCCCGCCGGCCGCGTCACGATCCGGCTGCGAGGAGCCTTCTTGAATCCGGGGGCGGGGTTAGCGGCGGGCTGGATCATCCGAGAAGCCAAGTCTCTACGCGGCGCGCGGAGCGTGTCAAGATGAAGCCCATGGCGGCAAGACGCAGGTTTGCCCGGCGCGAGGACCTGGGCCTGAGCAAAGCGGAGTTCGCGGTGCTGCGCCGGCTGGATTCGCCGCGCAAGGCGCAAGCGTTCCTGTACGAGCTCAGGCAGAACTTCGAGTCGCAGGGGGACACCTGCAACGGCGTGCGCGAGGTCCTGCGCACGCGGCGCGCGCACTGCATCGAGGGCGCGATGCTGGCGGCGGCCGCGCTCTGGGTGAACGGCGAGCCGCCGCTGCTGCTCGACATGCGGGCGGTGCGCGACTACGACCACGTCGTGGCCCTCTTCCGGCGGCGCGGCCGCTGGGGCGCCATTTCCAAGACCAACGGCGTGACATTGCGCTGGCGCGATCCGGTGTATCGCAGCCTGCGCGAGCTGGCGATGTCCTATCTGCACGAGTACGCCAACCGGCGCGACCACAAGACGCTGCGCGAATATTCGCGGCCGTTCGACCTGCGCGTCTTGCGGCCCGCCGACTGGGTGACGGCGCCCAAAGGCGCCTGGGCGGTGGCCGAACGCCTCGACGCGCTGCCCCACTACGCTCTGCTCTCGCCGGCACAGGAGCGCCTGCTGGTGCGCCGCGACCCGTTCGAGCGCAGGCTGGGGGCCATGCTCCAGTACCGCAGCCCCGCGCGCCTGCCACGCGCCCCGCGCAAGCATAAGAAATAGCCCGCCGGCCGTTACGCGGGTAACACACCGTTACACACGTTACGTCTGCGCCGCCCCACCATGTCTCCGTCACCGGCGCACAAGGCATTGCCGGTCTAACGAGGAAAGGAGACAGTCATGATGAAAAAGACCTTCGCACTCGCCGCCCTGGCCGGGGCCGCCCTGATCTCTGCGGCGCCTGCATTCGCAGACGGCTATCGCCATGGCAATGGCCATGGGCAGGACCGCCGGGTGATGGCGGTGCAGCAGCCCGCACCGCATTACGCGCAGCGCCGCTGGATCGGGTATCGCGCGCCGGCTTACCGTCCCGTGGTCGTCCAGCGTGCGGTCTACGTGAGGCCGGCGCCGGCGGTCGTTTACCGCCAACACGGCTCGAACGACGTTCTCGGCGGCCTGATCCTCGGCGCCATGCTCGGGGCAGTGATCGCCAACCACGCCGGCTACTAGAACTCGCCGGCGCCCGGCACGTCCAACGGCCAGCATCCGCTGGCCGTTTGCTTTTGTCAGGAACCGCCCCGGCTTTCGACTAAACTGCAAATGGAGGAATCATGGATCGACGCGGACTACTCAAGGCGCTGCTGGCCGTCCCCCTGGCGGGGGCTTCCTGGCTCGCGCATGCGCAGAAGAAAGGAATGGCGATGGTCGAAGAGCTGCAGCAGAACTGGAAGGCGTACCTGGCCACCGGCATGGCGACGCCGTCGCCCGACGAACCGCTCAAGCTGTCAAAGGACGAGTGGCGCAAGCGCCTGTCGCCCGCCGCCTATAACGTGATGCGCGAGGAAGGTACCGAGCGTGCGGGCTCGAGCCCGCTGGACCGCGAGAAGCGAGACGGCGTGTTCGTGTGCGCCGGCTGCGACCTGCCGGTCTTTACCTCGGCGATGAAGTTCGACAGCGGCACCGGCTGGCCGAGCTACTTCACCACCATCCCGGGCGTGTTCGAGACCAAGACCGACTACTTCCTCATTTACCCGCGCACCGAGTACCACTGCCGGCGCTGCGGCGGCCACCACGGTCACATTTTCAAGGACGGACCGGCACCCACCGGCCTGCGCTATTGCAACAACGGCGTGGCGCTGAAGTTCGTGCCGAAGCAAGGCAAGGCCTGACCCGCGCCGTAGGGTGGGCCCTCGGCCCAGCCTACAGCTTGAGCTGCTCCGCGAGCGGCGCGGCCGGGTAGTGGAACTTGACCGGGCCGTCGGGCTCCATATGCAGGAACTGGTGGATGCGCGCATCCCGCGAGGCGCGCAATTCCGCCGGCGCGCCCTGGCCGATGACGGCGCCGTCGGAAATCACGTACAGGTAATCGGCAACCTTGAGCGACTCGTGCACGTCGTAGGTGACGACGATGGAGGTCGCGCCGAGCGCGTCGTTCAGAGTGCGGATGAGGCCGGCGATGACGTTGAGCGAAATCGGGTCGAGGCCGGCAAAAGGTTCGTCGTACATCGTCAGCATCGGGTCCATGGCGATGGCACGCGCCAGCGCCACGCGCCGCGCCATGCCGCCCGAGAGATCGCCCACGCGCAGCGCGTGCGCGCCGCGCAGGCCCACCGCGTGCAGCTTCATGAGCACCAGGCTGCGGATCAGCTCCTCGGGCAGCGCGGTGTGCTCGCGGATCGGAAAGGCGATGTTCTCGAACACGCTGAGATCGGTGAACAGGCCGCTCGTCTGGAACATCATGCCCATCTTGCGCCGCAAGTCGTACAGCGGCGCACCATCCAGCTCGTGCACCGCCTGGCCGTCGACATGGATCGTGCCGCGCGCCGGCCGCAGCTGGCCGCCGATCAGCTTCAGCAGCGTCGACTTGCCGCAGCCGCTGGTGCCGAGGATGCCGACCACCTTGCCGCGCGGCACGGCGAGCGACAGGCCGCGCAGCACCTGGTTCTCGCCGTAGGCGAAATGCAGGTCGCGGACCTCGACGACGTTGTCGGCGGCGGCCTTCATGCGTGGTGATAGTCTAGCCGATCGCATGACCGCGCCCGCGCCCTATGCCGGACTGACGCCGGAAACCGTGCTCGACGCGCTCCAGGTCGCGGGTCTGCGCGGCGACGGTCGGCTGCTCGCGCTGAACAGCTACGAGAACCGCGTCTACCAGGTGTGGCTCGAGGACGGCGGCAGCGTCGTGGCGAAGTTCTACCGCCCGGGTCGCTGGAGCGACGCGCAGATCGCAGAGGAGCACGCCTTCGTGAACGAGCTTGCGGCGCGCGAGATCCCCGCGGTGGCGCCGCTCACGCTCGAAGGCACTACGCTCAATGTGCACGCGGGCTTTCGCTTCGCGGTGTATCCGCGGCGCGGCGGCCGCACGCCGGAGCTCGAGGACAAGAACACGCTGCAATGGCTGGGACGCTATATCGGCCGCATCCACGCCGTGGGCGCGACACGCGAATTCGCCGTGCGCCCGGCGCTCGACGCGCAAACGTTCGGCCGCGAGCCGCGCGACTGGCTGCTCGGGCACGGCTTTCTGCCCGCCGATCTGCGCGCGGCGTGGGAGGGCGCGGCGGCCCTGGCGCTCGAGGGCGTGGCGCACTGCTTCGAGCGCGCCGGCACGGTGCGCACGCTCAGGCTGCACGGCGATTGCCATGCCGGCAACGTGCTATGGACCGACGCCGGGCCGCATTTCGTCGACTTCGACGACGCGCGCAGCGGCCCCGCGATGCAGGATCTGTGGATGCTGCTTTCGGGGGATCGCGCGTCGATGGCGCTGCAGCTCGGCCACGTGCTCGAAGGCTACCGTCCGTTCTACGATTTCGACCGGCGCGAGCTGCACCTCGTGGAGGCGCTGCGCACGCTGCGCCTCCTGCACTACTCGGCTTGGATCGCCCGGCGCTGGGAGGACCCGGCGTTTCCCGCCGCCTTTCCCTGGTTCAACACGCAGCGCTACTGGCAGGACCGCATCCTCGAGCTGCGCGAGCAGATCGCACTGATGCAGGAAGCGCCGCTCGAGCCGCCCTAGTCCGGCAGGTCGTCGAGCGCGCGTTCCAGGTGCCCGACCTCGGCCCAGGACCCCACGCGCCATCCCGCGGGACCGATGTCGATCCAGTTGAGCGCCGCATTCGGAATCTCGAAATCGCGCGGCGAAGTGAGGCCCGTGCCGTGCGTGCGCCGGCGCACCATCTCCAGCACGCCGCCATGCGTGAATACCAGCACCGCCTCGCCCGCGTGCCGCGCGGCGATGCCGGCGACGCAGGCCACCGCGCGCTCGTAGAAAACGCGCAGGCTCTCGCCGCTGCCGAAATCGTAGTCGGGGTCCTTCGCCTTGAAGCGCGCGTAATCCTGCGGCAGGCGCTCGCGGGCCTCGGCGTAAGTCAGGGTCTCGAACTTGCCGTAGTGGCGCTCGCGCAGCCGCGGCTCCAGGCGCACCGGCAGACCGAGAACCGCCGCAGCGGGCGCGGCAGTCTGGCGCACGCGCGCGAGGTCGCTCGCGTACAGCGCGACAAATCGTTCGCCGGCGAGCGCGTCGCGCACCGCGCGCGCCTGCGCCTCGCCCACCGCCGACAGCGGCACGTCGGTCTGCCCCTGCACGCGCCCTTCCGCGTTCCAGGCGGTCTCGCCGTGCCGGACCATGCATATCCGTGAACAAAGCATCAGGGCGGTCTTCTCCAAGGCAGGTATCATAGCCGCGACATGGTCGATTCGCCGCCCGCGCTGCGCAACTCGCTCCCCAGCATCGAGCAGGAGGAACTGCGCGGCATTTCGCGCACCGTGGCCGAGATCGAGTGGCTGCTGCTGGTCCTCGTCCTCGTGTACGTGGTGTTCGGCCGCCCGCCGCTCGATGTCGAGACGGCCCTGTCGATGGCGCTGTTCTTCTTCGCCGCCTTCGTCATGAGCTTCCGCTACACGAACTTCTACAGGCGCGAGACGCGCGGGAAGATCGCGGTGGAAACTCTGGCGATGATCGTCTTCATCACCTGGGCGCTATGGTTCACCGGCGGACAGGCCAGCCCGCTGCTCAACGCCTACCTGCTGGTGGTGATCACCGCGGCGCTGACCCTCGGCAAGACGATAACCCTGGTCGAAGTGGCGCTGATCGGCGCGTGCATCCTGCTCCTCGACTGGCAGGTGGGGAGCAAGAACATGCTGCAGCTCGCCTACTTCGGCGGCTTCGCCGCGCAGCTCGCACCGGTGCTGCTGGTGGCCTACATCACCACCATGTTTTCCGCCGACATCCGCTACGGCCTGAGCCGGGCCAAGCTGCTCTCCGAAACCGACGATCTCACCGGCCTGTACAACATGCGCGGCTTCGTGGTGATCGCGAACCGGCTGTTCGCGCAGGCGCAGCGCTATGCGCGCGAGGCAAGTTTCTTGATGGTGGATTCGGACAACCTGAAGCAGGTGAATGACAGCTATGGGCACGAGACGGGCAACCGCCTCCTGCAGCACGTGGTGAAGGCGATGCAGGGCCATCTTCGCGCCACCGACGTTCCGGCGCGCTACGGCGGCGATGAATTCGTCGTCATGCTGCCGGACACGCCGGCGCGCGGCGCGTTGGAGGTGGCCGAGCGCATCCGCGGCGCGGTCGAATCGACGCCGTTCGTGACCGAGGCCGGCCGCGCGCCCTGCACCGTAAGCGTCGGCATCGCCAGCTTCCCGCAGGACGGGCGCAGCATCGAGGCGCTGCTCGCGCGCGCCGATCGCGCCCTGTACGAGGCGAAGGCCTCAGGGCGCAATCGCGTGGCGCAGCACAATGCGGCGATGGAACGCGGCGCGCCGCCGCCGGCCGCCGACGATCAGATGCCGAGCTCGACGTAGGTATAGATGTAATTCGAACCGCCGTCGACGTTGCCAATCAGCCGCGACAGGCCAAAGATGCCTGAGCGGTGCGACACGCCGACGCCGACGAAGGTGTTCTTCAGCGCGCGGCTTCCCACCAGATCGCCGAGGCTGAAGTCGATGGTCGGATCGAGGTAAGTCAGGAGCTTGTTCTCGTTCTCGTGGTCCTGCGCCTGGTTGCGCGCCTCGATGTAGGGCACGCGCCCCGCGTAGGACAGGCCCGAACCCACGCCGATGCGCGTTTTCACCCGGTCGCGCCAGGGAAAGCCGTACCAGTACGATTTGAAATAGGCGTTCACCTGCCAGCTGTCCGGCTGGGCACCGTTCTCGTCGTGGTGCAGAAGCCCGATGTAGCCGGCAATATCCATGTTCCAGCCGTTCAAGCGCTCGATCAGCGTGCGGCCGAGCTCGATCGAGGCGACCCGCGATTGCTCGGGCGTGCTGCTCGAGGTGCATACCAGGCGCGCGATCTTGGCGACATCGCAATTACTCGCGTTGCCGTAGTAGTACTTCACCCACAGCGGCCGCGTCTCGGCCCAGTCGGCCGGCGTCGGCGAGTGCTCGTAGAGCAGGCCGAACGTGGCCGCGGCCTGCAAGCCCCTGGCGACGATCGGGCTGCCGGTGACATCACTCGCCCACTGCGTGGCCGAGACGCCGCCGAGCAGCAACCAGCGGCTGCCGAGCGGATAGACGGCGTAGAGCGCGAGCTGCAGGTTGAGGCCCGATCCGGCGACGTAGGCGGCACGTGTCGCGTTCGCTTCGGTCGCGCGCACGCCATAGTAGTAGTCGTTCAGCTTGCGGTCGCGCAATGACAGTACGGCCTGCGGCCACAGCCGCAAACCGCCGCGCTGCACTTCCTTTTCCAGGCGCAGGCGCGCCTCGCTGCCGTGCGACGCGCCGTCGACGTTGTGCAAGACCTCCACCCTGAGGGTGCCCCACTCCATGCGCCGGCGGTAGCCGACGCCCAGATCCGTGCCCTGTTCGCGTAACGCCATGCCATCCAGCACTGCCGGCGGCCGCGTCAGCGGCGTGCCCTCGAAGCGATGCGCGAGGAACGCGTCGAGGCGCTGATCCACGTCCATGTC
>JAOTWE010000346.1 GCA_029863065.1 Betaproteobacteria bacterium | reverse complement strand
GCTCAACGCAGCACCCCCGTGCAGGCGATGTCCACGCAGTCGCGCGTGCGCCGCAGAATGGTGTTGAAGCGGTGCGCGCCGATGATGTTCACGATCTTGGCCGAGTTCGACACCATATTGGTCCAGCCGTTCGCCACGCGGATCGGCGACAGGTTCTGCAGGATGTAGAAACACACGCCTTCGAGCAACGTCACGCCCGCGTCCTGCAGCACCTTCGCGTAGCCGAGCGCGCGCGCCTGGGCGAGCACGCCGCCGTTCGTGGTGACGAAGCAGCGCCCGCCCTCCTTCACCCGGCGGCCGTCGAAGAGCGCCGCGAGCTGCTTCATCTCCAGGAGCGATTGCTGCGGACCCGAGAACACCACCAGGCGCGCGTCGCCGTCGCCCAGCCCGAAGCCGGCATAGACGCGCTCCAGGTCCGCGTCCGTCACCGCGAGGCGCTCGGTGGGCTCGCGCCGGCCGAGCGCCGCCTCGATGGTCGGCGCTTCCGGCGTCGCGCCGACGAAATGAAACATGCCCATCGAGCCGTAGCTCGCCAGCGCGGCGCCCAGGTGCTTGAGCTCGTCCGAGGACGGCGTGCGGTGAAAGCCGTGGAACACCGGCACCGCGTAATAGCTCTGGTGCGGCTCGCCCACCAGCTTGCCTACCGCGCCCCAGTCGGCAAGGTCGTCGAGACGCGCGCGCAATTCCACCGTGAAAACGCCGCGGCGGTGCTGGTCGAGATGGAAGCCGTATTCGGGCGTGCGGCCGGTGAGGGTCGCCGCCAGGGCCGCTGGGCCCGCCTCGAAATTGCTGCGCGCACCGAACACGGAATTGGCGTAGATCACGGTGCCGGTGTCGCCCCAGGCCACGTGCTCGCCGACGTGCGGCTGGTATACCGTCTGGTAATTGATGCAGGTGTCGGTGGTGACCACGTCCATGCGCCGCAGGCAGGCGATCAGCTCGCGCTCCTTGGCGACTTCGCCCGCGTCCTGCCCGAGGCGCTCGCAGTGCGCGAAGTCGACGCAGCGCGCGTTGGTGGTGGTGCCGACGGCGCAGCGCGCGCCGAGCGCGGCGGTGTCCTTCAGCCACTGCAGGCCGCCGTCGCCCATCACCTCGATGTCGCCCATCATGTGGACGTTGGTGACCGGCACGAAGCGCTTCGCGCTCCAGAATTCCCCCACCTTGACCTGGTACTCGAGCGCGCGGCGCGCGGCCGCGCCGCGCCCACCGCCGAGGATGGCGCGCTCCTCTACCGTGAGCTGCAATTACTCCCCCTTGCCGGGGTTTGGGGTGAAGTACTTTGCGTACTTGTCGGGCACGCCCTTCCAGTCGTCCGCGTCCGGGGGCGGCGTGCCCTTGCGCGTGATGTTGGGCCACTTCACCGAGAACTCGGTGTTCATCTTCAGCCAGCGCTCGGCCCTGGCGTCCGAGTCCGGCAGGATCGCCTTGGGCGGGCATTCAGGCTCGCACACGCCGCAGTCGATGCACTCGTCGGGATGGATGACGACCATGTTCTCGCCCTCGTAGAAGCAGTCCACGGGGCAGACTTCGATGCAATCCATGTGCTTGCACTTGATGCAGTCTTCAGTAACGATGTAGGTCATTTCTTGCAGGTCCGGCGATTTGCGGAAGGCGCGATTATGGCACCTTCAGGCTCAGCCTTTCACGCACAGCACCTGCTTGAGCGTATGCAGGACTTCGACGAGGTCGGATTGGTTCGCCATGACCGTATCGATGTCCTTGTAGGCGCCGGGGATTTCGTCCAGCACCCCTTTGTCCTTGCGGCAGATGACCCCTGCGGTCTGCTGCGACAGGTCGGCAACAGAAAACTGCTTTTCGGCCTGCGTCCGGCTCATGCGCCGCCCGGCACCGTGTGCGCAGGAGTCAAAAGCCTCCGCACCGCCCCTGCCGCGCACGATGTAGCTACGAGTGCCCATGCTCCCCGGGATGATGCCGAGGTCGCCCTCGCGCGCGCGGATCGCGCCCTTGCGCGTCACCCACACGTCCTCGCCGTAGTGCGTCTCGCGCTCGACGTAATTGTGGTGGCAGTTGACCGCCTCGGTGGTCACCGCGAACGCCGGCAGATGGCGGTGCAGCGCCTCTAGCACGAGGTCCATCATCTCGACGCGGTTGGCGCGCGCGTAGTCCTGC
>JAOTWE010000113.1 GCA_029863065.1 Betaproteobacteria bacterium | reverse complement strand
GCGCGTTACAAATACAGCTAAAGAGACGTGCCCAGACGCCCGTTTCCGCGCAAGCCGAACGGGCGTTTTGTTTTTCCAGCCTTCTATGACGCACAGCGACCGCACCGCACAGCTGCAAGCCCTCCTCGCCGAGAGGATTCTCGTGCTCGACGGCGCCATGGGCACCATGATCCAGCGCGAGCGCCTGGACGAGGCGCAGTTTCGCGGCGAGCGCTTCAAGGACTGGCCGCGTGACCTGCGGGGCAACAACGACCTGCTGGCGCTGACGCAGCCGGAGCTGATCCGCCGTATCCACCTGCAGTACCTCGAGGCGGGCGCCGACATCATCGAGACCAACACCTTCAATTCGACCGCGGTGTCGATGGCGGACTACGGCATGGAAGGGCTGGTGCCCGAGCTCAACCTCGCCGCCGCGCGCCTCGCGGTAGCGGCGGCGCGCGAGTGGCAGGCGAAGGATCCCACGCGCCCGCGCTTCGTCGCCGGTGTGCTCGGCCCGACTACGCGCACAGCGTCGATCTCGCCCGATGTCAACGACCCGGGCTATCGCGCCGTGACTTTCGATGCGCTGGCGGCCGCCTATGCCGAGGCGGCGCAAGCACTGATTGACGGCGGCGTCGACCTGATCCTGGTCGAAACGGTGTTCGATACGCTGAACGCCAAGGCGGCGCTGTTCGCGCTCGACGACCTGTTCGAGCGCCGCGGCGCGCGCCTGCCGGTGATCATCTCGGGCACGATCACCGATGCCTCGGGGCGCACGCTCTCCGGGCAGACGGCCGAGGCGTTCTACAACTCGGTGCGCCACGCGCGGCCGCTCGCGGTCGGCCTCAATTGCGCGCTGGGGGCGAAGGAGCTTCGCCCCTACGTGGAAGAAATCGCGGGCATTGCCGAGTCCCTCGTGTCCTGCCATCCGAATGCCGGCCTGCCGAACGCGTTCGGCGAGTACGACGACACGCCCGAAAACATGGCCGCCCTCATGGGCGAATGGGCGCGCAGCGGCTGGCTTAACATCGTCGGCGGTTGCTGCGGCACCACCGCCGAGCATATCCGCGCCCTGGCTGCCGCGGTGCGAGGTGTCGCACCGCGCCGCCCGCCGGCGCTGCCGGCGAAACTGCGCCTCTCCGGGCTCGAGCCGCTCAACGTGGGCGCGGACTCGCTCTTCGTCAACATCGGTGAGCGCACCAACGTCACCGGCTCTAAGGCGTTCGCGCGCCTGATTCTCGCCGGCGATTTCGCCGAGGCCTTGAGTGTCGCCCGCCAGCAGGTGGAGAACGGGGCGCAGATCATCGACGTCAACATGGACGAGGCGATGCTCGATTCGGAGGCGGCGATGCACCGCTTCCTCAGCCTGATCGCCGCCGAGCCCGACATCGCGCGCGTGCCGGTGATGATCGACAGCTCCAAATGGCACGTCATCGAAGCGGGGCTGAAGTGCGTGCAGGGCAAGAGCATCGTCAATTCCATCAGCATGAAGGAGGGCGAAGACGAGTTCCTGCGGCAGGCGCGCCTCGCGCGCCGCTACGGCGCCGCGGTGGTGGTGATGGCCTTCGACGAGCAGGGCCAGGCCGACACGCTGGAGCGGCGCACCGCCATCTGCCGGCGCGCCTACGAGCTGCTGACGACCCGGGCCGGCATGCCCGCCGAAGACATCATCTTCGACCCGAACATCTTCGCCGTCGGCACCGGGCTGGAGGAGCACGCGCGTTACGCGTTGGACTACATCGAAGCGGCACGCTGGATCCGGCAGAAACTGCCGCAGGCGCAGGTCTCCGGCGGTCTGTCCAATCTGTCCTTTTCCTTCCGCGGCAACGACGGCGTGCGCGAGGCGATGCACACGGCGTTCCTGTACCACGCCGTGCGCGCGGGAATGTCGATGGGCATCGTCAACGCCGGGCAGCTGGGCGTGTACGAGGAGATCGAGCCGCAGCTGCGCGAGCGCGTCGAGGACGTGATCTTCAACCGGCGCGACGACGCCACCGAGCGCTTGGTCGAGTTCGCCGAGAACGTCAAGGCAGGCGGCAAGGCGGTCAAGAAGGACGACGCCTGGCGGCGCGCACCGGTGCGTGAACGCCTGGTGCACGCGCTGGTGACCGGGACGGCGACCCACGTCGTCGCCGACACCGAGGAGGCGCGGCTGGCCGCGGCGCACCCCATCGAAGTGATCGAGGGTCCGCTGATGGACGGCATGAACGTCGTGGGTGACCTGTTCGGCGCCGGCAAGATGTTCCTGCCGCAGGTGGTGAAGTCGGCGCGCGTCATGAAGCAGGCCGTGGCCCACCTCGTGCCCTTCATCGAGGCGGATAAGGCGAAAAGCGGCGAGGGCGGCCGACCCAAGGGCAAGATCGTCATCGCCACGGTGAAAGGGGACGTGCACGATATCGGCAAGAACATCGTCGCCGTCGTCCTTCAGTGCAACAACTACGAAGTGCTGAACCTCGGCGTCATGGTGCCAGTGCAGAAGATCCTGGAGACGGCGCGCGTGGAAAAAGCGGACGCCATCGGCCTTTCGGGACTGATCACGCCGTCGCTCGAGGAAATGGCGCACGTGGCGCGTGAAATGGAGCGCGAAGGCTTCACGCTGCCGCTGCTGATCGGCGGGGCGACCACCTCGCGCGCGCATACGGCGGTCAAGATCGCGCCCAACTACTCGGGCCCGGTGGTGTACGTGCCCGACGCCTCGCGCTCGGTGCCGGTGACGCAGAGCCTGCTCTCGAAGGACGCGCGCGACGCCTACATCGCCGAAGTGCGCGCCGACTACGAGAAGCTGCGCCGCCAGCACGCCGCCAAGAAGGGGCCGGGGCCGCTCCTCTCGCTCGCGCGCGCGCGCGAGCTTGCTTACGCCGCGGACTGGCGCGCCCATACGCCCGCCGCTCCCGCCAAGCCTGGGGTCACCGCGCTCAAGAACTATCCGCTGGAGAAGCTCGCTCCCTATATCGACTGGGGACCGTTCTTCCAGACCTGGGAGCTGTCGGGGCCGTATCCGGCGATCCTCGAGGACGCCGTGGTCGGCGCGGAAGCGAAGAAGCTGTTTGCCGACGCGCAGGCGTTCCTCAGGAAGATGATCGAGGGACGCTGGGTGCGGGCGAGCGGCGTCTTCGGCCTTTTTCCGGCTTCGCGGGTCGGGGACGACATCGAGATCTACCGCGACGCTTCGCGGCGCGAGACGCTGATGACCTGGCACAACCTGCGCCAGCAGAACCAGAAACCCACCGGTCACGCCAACCAGTGCCTCGCCGACTACGTGGCGCCGAAGGAATCCGGCGTGCCCGACTGGGTCGGCGCCTTCGCCGTGACGGCGGGCCTCGGCATCGAGAGAAAGCTCGCCGAGTTCGAGCGCGCGCACGACGACTATTCGGCGATCATGCTCAAGGCGCTCGCCGATCGCCTCGCGGAGGCATTCGCCGAGCACCTGCATCAGCGCGTGCGCCGCGAATACTGGGGCTATGCAGCCGACGAAACGCTGGCCAACGCGGAGCTGATCGCCGAGAAATACCGCGGCATCCGGCCGGCGCCGGGATATCCGGCCTGCCCGGACCATACCGAGAAGGGCGCGCTCTTCACCCTGCTCGATGCGCAACGCAATGCCGACATGCAGCTTACGGAGTCCTACGCCATGCTGCCGGCCGCAGCGGTGGCGGGCTTCTACCTGGCGCACCCGGACGCCGGATACTTCGCGGTCGGTAGGATCGGCCGCGACCAGATCGAGGACTACGCGCGGCGCAAGGAGATGCGCGTGGACGAAGTCGAACGCTGGCTTGCCCCCTACCTCGCCTACGATCCCGAGCAGCAGGCACGGGCGGCGTAGCTATAATGCGACCCGAGTTGCAACCGGAGGCATGACATGGGCAAGGGCGACAAGAGAACGCGGCGCGGCAAGATCTACAAGGGCAGCTACGGCAAGACGCGCCCGCAACGCGTGAAGAAGGCGAAGAAGAAGTCCTGAGCCCGAAAATTCTCATCGCCTTGGGCGCGCTGCTCGCCGCCGCGGGCGTCGCGCTCGGGGCCTTCGGCGCGCACGCGTTGAAGGCACGACTGGACACAGAGGCGCTGGCGGTCTGGAACACCGGCGTGCAGTACCACCTGTGGCACGCGCTGGGGATGATGCTCGTCGGCCTGAGTGCGGCGATCATCCCGGACGGACCCTGGCTGCGCGTCTCGGGCCTGCTGCTCCTGGCCGGCGTCGTGTTGTTCTCTGGCAGTCTTTACGTCCTTGCGCTCGGCGCGCCGAGATGGCTTGGGGCGGTCACGCCCTTCGGCGGGGCAGCCTTCATCCTCGGTTGGCTCGCGTTCGCCGTGACGGCGGCGCGGGCCTGGAGCGCGACGTAGCCGGAAAGCGGCTGCTCCGACGACCACGCGCACGAGCACCCGAGTCACTTGCGCCAGAAAGCCGGCGTCAGCACTACCAGCAGCGTGAATAGCTCGAGGCGCCCGAGCAGCATGCCGAACGAGCACACCCAGGTCTGGAAGTCGTTCAGCACCGAGTAATTCGAGGCCGGTCCCACCTGCGCCAGTCCGGGGCCGGTATTGTTGAGCGAGACGACCGCGGCGGAAAACGCCGTCACCTCGTCCGCCCCGCTCAAAGCCAGCAGCAGCGTGAAGACAGCGATGCACGACACATAGACGAACGCGTAGGCGAGCACCGCGAACACTACGTTGTTCTCCACGAGCTGCCCGCCGAGCTTCACCGGATTGGTGACGCGCGGATGAATGATGCGCAGCAGCTCGCGGAAGATCTGCTTGAACAGGATCTGCGCGCGGATCATCTTAATGC
Source organism: Betaproteobacteria bacterium (assembly GCA_029863065.1). Lineage (GTDB taxonomy): Bacteria > Pseudomonadota > Gammaproteobacteria > Burkholderiales > SG8-39 > JAABQT01. The sequence continues at coordinate 4,770 of JAOTWE010000113.1, read as the reverse complement.
CGCTGCCGGTCGAGCCTGAGCAGCTGACGAAGCTGCACAGGAACAGCATCCACAGCGGCGCGAAGATCGGCCACTGGTTGAAGTCGGTGTTGGCGTAGCCGGTGGTCGTGGCGATGGAAACGACATTGAAGGCGGCGTAGCGCAGCGCGGAGCCGAACTCCGCGTATACCCCGGCCCACACAAGGTACGCCGCGATGCCGAGCACCGAAACCGCGACGATCCCGAGAAACACCTTCGCCTCGGGGTCGACCCGGTACACGCGCAGCGAGCGGCGATGCCAGGCGAGGAAGTGCGTCGCGAAATTGATCGCCGCAATCAGCATGAAAACGATCGCCACCGCCTCGATGCGCGGCGAATTCCAGTAGGCGTAGCTCTGGTCGTGCGTGGAAAAGCCGCCCAGGCCGAGCGTGGTGAAGGCATGCATTATCGAATCGAGCCAGTTCATGCCCGCCCAGTGGTAGGCGAGCCCGCAGGCCACCGTCAGGCCGAAGTACACGAGCCACAGTCCCTTGGCGGTTTCGGCGATGCGTGGCGTGAGCTTGGTGTCCTTCATCGGCGTCGGCGTCTCGGCCTTGAACAGCTGCGAACCGCCCACGCCGAGGAGCGGCATGATCGCCACCGCCAGAACGATCACGCCCATGCCGCCGAGCCAGATCATGAAGCCGCGCCAGAGGTTGAGCGAGGGCGGCAGGCGGTCCAGCCCCGAGAGCACCGTGGCGCCGCTCGCCGTGAGCCCCGACACCGCCTCGAAATACGCGTCGGTGAACGTCAACTCGCGCAACTGCAGCAGCAGCGGCAGCGTGGCAAACGCCGGCAGCACCGTCCACACCAGCGCCACCAGCAGGAAGCCGTCGCGTACCTGCAGTTCGCGCCCCGAACGGTACGTCGCCACCCAGAGAACAGCGCCCGCCGCCGCGGTCGCCGCCAGCGACTCCACGTAGGCCCAGTGCGCGCCATCGGCAAGCGCGAGAGAGAACGCCAGCGGTACCAGCATGCAGCCAGAGAACAGGACCAGCACCAGCGACAGCAGATGCAGGACGGCGAGCGGGCGCACGGCGCGATGCGGCCTAGAGGAAGCGCGCGCCGACCTGGAATAGCTTCTCGACCCGCGGCACCGTTTTCTTGTCGGTGACGAAGACGATGACGTGGTCCTCGGCTTCGATCACCGTGTCGTGGTGCGCCATCAGGACCTCGCTGCCACGCACCACCGCGCCGATGGTCGCGCCGGACGGCAAATCGATTTCCTGCACACTGCGCCCAGTGACGCGGCAGGATTCGCGGTCGCCGTGCACCACCGCTTCGAGCGCCTCGGCGGCGCCCCGGCGCAGGCTGTGCACGGCGACGACGTCGCCGCGGCGCACATGCGCGAGCAGCACGCCGATGGTGGCCTGCGCGGGCGAAATGGCGATGTCCACCTGGCCGCTTTGCAGCAGGTCGACGTAGCTGCGCCGGTTGATGAGCGCCACCACGCGCCGCGCGCCCATCCGCTTGGCGAGCAGGCTGCTCATGATGTTGTTCTCGTCGTCGTTGGTCACCGCGACGAACAGATCCATTTCAGCGATGTTTTCCTGCTCGAGCAGCTCCTCGTCCGTGGCGTCGCCGTTCAGCACCAGCGCCTGGTTCATCTTGGCGGCCAGGAATTCGCAGCGTCGCTTGTTGTGCTCGATGAGGCGCACTGAGTAGTCGCGCTCCAGCGCGCGCGCCAGCCGCAGGCCGATGTTGCCGCCGCCGGCGATCATCACGCGCTTGACCGGCTGATCCATGCGCCGCAACTCGTGCATCACCTTGCTGATGTTGGCGGCCGCGGCGAGGCAGAACACTTCGTCGCCCGCCTCGATGATGGTGTCGCCCTCGGGCATGATGGCGCGGTCGTGGCGGAAGATGGCGACGATGCGCGTGTCGATGTTGGGCATGTGCGCGCGGATCTCCTTCACCGGGCGGCCCACCATCGGCCCGCCCTGGTAGGCGCGCACCGCCACCAAGCTGACCTTGCCATCGGCGAAATCGAGCACCTGCAGCGCTTCCGGAAATTCCACCAGCTTGACGATGTAATCGGTGAGCACCTGCTCGGGACAGATCGCCAGATCGACGTCGAAGCCGTCCGGGCCGAGCAGCATCTTGTTGTCGAGAAAGGCGTTGGCGCGGATGCGCGCCACGCGCCGCGGCACGTTGAACATGCGCGCCGCCAGCTTGCAGGCGACGAGGTTGGTCTCGTCGGATTGCGTCACCGCGATCAGCAGGTCGGCGTCGTCGATGCCCGCCTCGGAGAGCACTGAGGGGTGCGAGGCGCTGCCGGCGACGGTGCGCAGGTCGAAGCGTTCCTGCAGCGCGTGCAGGCGCCCGGCATCCACGTCGACCACCGTGATGTCGTTCTGCTCGGAAACCAGGCTCTCGGCGACCGAACTGCCGACCTGGCCAGCGCCGAGGATGACGATCTTCACGCCGCAAGTGCTCCTAGGGAAAGGCGCGGCATTCTATTCCGTTTCACCCCTCTTCGCGCCGCCCCACCGGCAGGCCGAGGGCCTTGAGCTTGCGGTACAGGTGGGTGCGCTCCAGGCCGCTGCGCTCGGCGACGCGCGACATGCTGCCGCTCGCCGCAGCCAGCAGATTTTCGAAATACACGCGCTCGAAAGCCTCACGCGCTTCGCGGTAGGGGCGATCGAGCGCCAGGTCCGGCGCGGGCCCGGCCGGCGCCTGCGCCGCGAGCACGCGCTCGACGTCTTGCACGCTCACCTCTTCCTCCAGTGCAGTGAGCGCCAGGTTCTTCACCGCGTGCTCCAGCTCCGCCAGGTTGCCGGGCCAGCGATGGTGGCGCAGCGCGTTCAGCGCGCCGACCGAAAAGCGCCGCGGCGGGCAAACGCGCGCCTCCACCAGCTGCGCGAGCATCTGCGCGGCGAGATCGGGCACGTCCTCCGCGAATTCACGCAGCGCCGGCAGGCGCAGCGTGAGCTCGCCCAGCCGCGCCACCAGCGCCGGGTCGTAGCCGTGGCGCTCAACGAGGGTCTTCGCGTCGAGCGGTGAGAAAGACACGATGCGCACCCGGTGCTTGTCAGCCCTTGCCTGCAGGAACTCCAGGTTCTTCTGCTCGCCGCGCTGCAGGCGCGACAGGTCGGGCAGGAAAAGGACCCCGCCGCCGACGCGCGACAAGAGCTCGCTTGAGGCGTCCGCCAGCAGCTCGGCACCAGCGAGGAACGGCGCGCCCGGCGCGGCAAGCTGACGCGCGAAGATTTCCGGCAGCATGCCTTGCTCGCCGCGCATCATCAGCGGCGCGGCCGCCTGCGCCAGCTGCGCCAGGCGCTTGCGCAGTTCCACCAGTGCGGTCGAGCGTCCCAGTGCCGTCAGCGACAGTTGGCGCGGCACGGCCAGATCGTGATTGCGCAATGCCCGCTTCACGGTACTCAGCAGACGCTGCAAAGCGATCGGCTTTTCCAGGTAATCGAGCGCTCCGATTCGCGTCGCCTCAACTGCGGTCTCAATCGTGCCGTGACCGGACATCATCACTACCGGCATGGTCAACTGACCGCCGCTCGCCCATTCCTTGAGCAGGGTGATGCCGTCGGTGTCCGGCATCCAGATGTCGAGCAGCACGAGATCGGGACGCTTCGCCTCGCGCAGGCTGCGCGCCGCGCCCGCGCTCTCGGCAAGCAGCACGGCGTGCCCCTCGTCTTCCAGTATTTCCGAGAGCAGCTCGCGGATGCCCATTTCATCGTCGACGACCAGGATTTGCGCCATACCGTCCTCAGGCCGCTTCCGCGAGCGGCAGCAGCACGCTCACCGAGGCGCCGCGTTCCGGGCGATTCTCGATGGCGATCGAGCCATGATGCTCGTCGACGATTTTCTTGACGATCGCCAACCCCAGTCCGGTGCCGCGAGGCTTGGTGGTGACATAGGGTTCGAAAATGCGCGCCATCAGCTCCTCGGGAAATCCGTCGCCGTTGTCCGAGACCGAGAGCCGCACCTTGTCGCCGGCGACTTCCGTGCACACCTCGATCGCCGGCTGCAGGCGCGGCTCCTTGCGGTTCTCCAGCGCGTCCTGGGCGTTCTGCACCAGATTGTGGATCACCTGACGAATCTGTGCGGTGTCGGCCCATACGGCCGGCAACACCGGGGCAAGACGCCTGGCGATCGGCACGCGGGAGTGTTCGTAAAGCGCCAGCACGTCGGCGACGAGCGCGTTCAGGTCTAGACCCGCGGGCACCGGCGCGGGCAGTCGCGCGTAGTCCCCGAAGTCGTCCACCATGGACTTCAGCGCGGTCACCTGGTTAACGATGGTTTGGGTATTGCGCCGCAGGATCTCCGCGTCCTCGGTGGCGAGCCGGTCCGCGAGCTTCATCTCCAGCCGCTCGGCCGACAGCTGGATCGGCGTCAGTGGATTCTTGATTTCGTGCGCCAAGCGCCGCGCCACTTCCGCCCAGGCGGTGGCGCGCTGCGCCTGGATCAGCTGCGTAATGTCGTCGAAGACGAGCACGTAGCCGCCGCCGGTCGCGCCCGGCAGCCCCGCGCCGCGCGCCAGCAGCGTCTTGCCGGTGCCCCTGAGCGTGATCTCCAGCTGCCAGGTGCGGTCGCGATGTGCGAGAAACTGCTCGCGCACCGCGGCGGCAAACGTCTCCAGCGCCCCGCTCCAGGTCGCGAGCGGTTGACCGGCGAGCTCGCTCAACTCACCACCGAGAATATCGGCAGCGCCGCGATTGGAGATGGACAGGCGAACGTCGCGGTCGAACACCAGTACGCCGGCCGACAGGTTGGCGAGAATGTTCTCCAGGGACGCCT
>JAOTWE010000112.1 GCA_029863065.1 Betaproteobacteria bacterium | reverse complement strand
TCACGTCCGGATACTGCTGCGCCACCTCGTAGAAGATCTCGTCCCAAAGCACCATGCCGTGGCGCTGGGCGTTCGACTTGGTGACCAGGGTCAGCAGCTTGCGCGGGCGCTTGCGCGCCAGCTCGAAGGCGAAGCGGTGGATGCGCGCCACGCCCGCGCGCGTGAACACGGAAGTCTCGGTGGCGAGCTCTTCCGGCAGCCCCTGGTGCACGCGGCCGCCCGAGCCCGAGTACTCGCCCTCGGAGTTCTCGCGGATGATCACCCAGTCGATGTCCCTGCCGTTGGCGAGCGGGCTGGTGACGCCCGGGAGCACGCGCGACGGGCGCACATTGGCATACTGGTCGAAGCCCTGGCAGATCGGCAGCCTGAGGCCCCAGAGCGACACGTGATCGGGCACATCAGGCGCGCCGACGGCGCCGAAGAAGATGGCGTCGAAGGATTTCAGCTTTTCCAGGCCGCCGACCGGAATATAGGCCCCGCTGCGCTTGTATCTCTCAGAACTCCAGTCGAAGTGCTCGACGTCGACCTGGAACCCTTCCTTGGCAGCCAGCGTCTGAAGAATCTCGATGCCGGCGGGGATGACCTCGTTGCCGATGCCGTCGCCCGGGATGGATGCAATTCGATAGGATTTCATTGCAGACTATGACGATGCCACGTTCAACCGCATCTTACCTCGGCGCGATTGCTGCCGCGGCACTCTTGCTCGCCGCCTGCAGCGCAGGATCGGGAGACACACCGGCGCCGCAGGCGCCCCCTGTCCTCGGGGCGGAGCGCGTGTTCCCGAGCCTCGGCTTCACGGCGCCAATTGCCATGCTGCAGGCGCCGAATGACGCCACGCGCTGGTTCGTGGTGGAACAGGGCGGGCGTGTGCGGGTGTTCGACAACAATCCTGCGGTCGCCACCACCACTGATTTCGTCGATATAACGGCGCGCGTGACCTCGGGTGGGGAGACGGGCCTGCTCGGCATGGCCTTCCATCCGGGATTTCCCACCGATCCGCGCGTTTTCCTGTCCTACACCGCGCAGAACCTCGTGTCGCGCATCTCCGAGTTCAGGTCCAACGACGGCGGTGCGACGCTCGATCCCGGCAGCGAGCGCATCTTGATGGTCATCAACCAGCCGGAAAGCAATCACAACGGCGGCAATGTCGCTTTCGGGCCAGACGGATTCTTGTACATCGGTCTTGGCGACGGCGGCGGTGCCAATGACCAGCATGGATCGATCGGCAACGGTCAGCTGATGAGCACGCTGCTCGGCAAGATGCTGCGCGTCGACGTAAGCGCCGTGTCAGGCTATGCGATTCCGCCGGGCAATATGTTCTCTGCCACCAACCCGCAATGCGGCACGAGCGGTACCGGTGCGCAGGAATGCCCCGAGGTCTATGCCGCCGGCTTTCGCAATCCCTGGCGCTGGAGCTTCGACCGTCAGAGCGGGCAGCTCTGGGTGGGCGACGTGGGCCAGAACGCGCTCGAGGAGATCGACCGCGTGATGCCTGGCGGCAATTATGGCTGGCGCTGCTTCGAAGGCACGCGCGCCACGGGCTTTGCGTGCGGATCGTCGCCCAACCTGATGCCGCCGGTCGCCGAGTACGGACGCAGCGAGGGCAGGTCGGTCACAGGTGGCTACGTTTATCGCGGCCAGGCGATCCCGGGACTTGCCGGCCGCTACGTGTTCGGAGATTTCGTCACGGGTCGGATCTGGCATATCGCCGGCGACACGGCGCCGACCGTGCAGATGAGTGGCGGCTTCGCTTCGGGGCTGAGCATCGCCTCGTTTGGAGAAGGCAACGACGGCGCACTCTACGTGGTGCACTACGGCGGCCAGCTCTACCGCCTGACCGGCTCCTGACTCACGCCGCCCTGCGCGAGGCGCTCCTCACCGCATCCGCCACCGCCGCGCCGACCTCCATGGTGGAGGCCTTGCCCTTCATGTCCGGCGTATGCGGCCCTTCCACGATCACGCGCTCGATGGCGCGCACGATGTCGGCAGCCGCCTCGCGATGGCCGAGGTGCTCGAGCATCAGCGCCCCGGACCAGATCTGCGCGATAGGATTGGCGATCTTCTTGCCGGCGATGTCGGGCGCCGAGCCGTGCACCGGCTCGAAGATCGAAGGTGCGGTCTTATCCGGGTTGATGTTGCCCGAGGGCGCGATGCCGATGGTGCCCGCGGTTGCCGGACCGAGGTCGGAAAGAATGTCGCCGAACAGGTTCGAGGCGACGATGACGTCGAAGCGGTCCGGGTTGAGCACCATCTGGATGGACAGGCCATCGACGTGGTACTGGTCGGTCTTGACGCCGGGATACTGCGTTTTCATGAGCGCGAAGCGCTCATCCCAGTATGGCATGGTGATCGAGATGCCGTTCGACTTGGTGCACGACGTCAGGTGTTTCTTTCTCGTCTGCGCCAGCTCGAAGGCGTACTTCATGATGCGGTCGACGCCCTTTCTCGAGAACACGGCCTGCTGCGTCACCACCTCGCGCTCGGTGCCTTCGAACATGCGCCCGCCGACGTTGCCGTACTCGCCCTCGGTATTCTCCCGGATCACCAGGTAGTCGATGTCGCCGGGCTTGCGGCCGGCGAGCGGGCAGGGCAGGCCTTCGAACAGGCGTACCGGGCGCAGGTTCACGTACAGGTCGAACCAGCGGCGGAAATTGATCAGCAGGCCCCAGGCGGAGATGTGGTCGGCGACGATCGCCGGGTTGCCCACGGCGCCGAAGTAGATGGCGTCGAACGTGCGCAGGATCTGCGGCGCGTCCTCCGGGCACATGCGGCCGTGCGCCTTGTACCAGTCGCAGCTCCAGGGAAATTCCTGCCAATCGAAGCGCAGGCCGTGCTTCGTCCCCACGGCCTCCATGGCACGAACGCCTTCGGGCATCACTTCGCGGCCGATGCCGTCGCCGGGGATCACTGCGATCTTGTATGCGGTCATGGGCGCGAGTATAGCTAGAATTGGTCGATGAAGATCGCCGCCTTCGAGACCGCCACCGAGTGGTGCTCGGTGGCGTTGTGGCTCGACGGCGACGTGCGCGCCGTCGAGGCGCGCGCCGGCCAGCGCCACGGCGAACTCGTGCTGCCGATGCTCGAGTCGCTGCTGGCTGAGGCGCGCCTGGCGAGCGCCGACCTCGACGCCGTTGCATTCGGTGCCGGACCCGGGTCGTTCACGGGCCTGCGCATCGCCTGCGGCATCGCGCAGGGTCTGGCCTTCGCGCGCAACCTGCCGGCGTGCGGCGTGTCCAGCCTCGCGGCACTGGCGGAGGAAGGCGGCGCGGCACGCATCGTCGCCTGCCTCGATGCGCGCATGGGCGAAGTGTATTATTCCGCGTTGGAAAAACAAGGCGCGCGCTGGCGCGAGGTCGTCGCCGCGCAATGCGTGCCGCCGGCGCAGGCGCCGCGCCCGCCGGGCGAGGGCTGGACGGGATGCGGCAGCGGCTTCGCCGCCCACGGCGCGGCGCTCGCGCGTCTGGGGCTCGTGGCGGTGCACGCCGAAATTCACCCCAGCGCCGCCGCCGTCGCGCGGCTGGCGGCGCCGCGGCTGGCAGCGGGCGAGGGCGTCGACGCCGCGCGCATCGCGCCGGTCTACCTGCGCGACAAGGTCGCGCTGACGACGGAGGAGCGCCGCAACCGATGAGCGCCGTACTGAAGGACCTGCCGCAGCTCGCGGCGATGCGCGACCAGGATCTCGACGAGGTGCTGGCGATCGAGAAGGCCGCCTACAGCCACCCGTGGACGCGCGGCAACTTCGCCGACTCGCTGCGCTCGGGCTACGCCTGCCGCACCTGGCGCGCGCAGAGCGAGCTCGTCGGTTATTTCGTGCTGATGGCGGCGGCGGGCGAAGCGCACCTGCTCAACCTGTCGATCGCCACCGCCTGGCAGCGGCGCGGCCACGGCACGGCCCTGCTCGCTGAAGCGATGCGCGTCGGCCGCGATCTGGGCGCGCGCAAGATCTTCCTGGAAGTGCGGCCAAGCAACTTGCCGGGGCAGGCGCTCTACGAGCGCCACGGCTTCCGCAAAATCGCCCAGCGGCGCAACTACTATCCGGCGGCGCGCGGGCGCGAGGACGCGCTGGTGATGAGCAGGGCGCTGTGAGCCGGCGATTGCGGGTGCTGGAAGAGATGGGGTTGGCGCCCGTCTGGGTGCTGAGGCGGAAAAAGACTCCCCCGGTTTCCGCAAAAGACGCGGAAACCGGGGGATCGAGGGAAGAGCAAGTAGCGCGGATGGGATGGCCGGAGCTGAAGGCGGCCGTCTCAGGCTGCACCGCCTGCGGCCTGCGCGCCGGCTGCACGCAGACCGTGTTCGGCGTCGGCGACGAAGCCGCCGACTGGCTGCTTGTCGGCGAAGCGCCGGGCGCGGAAGAAGACCGCCTCGGCGAGCCGTTCGTCGGCCAGGCCGGGAAGCTCCTCGACAACATGCTTGCCGCGCTCGGCCTCGCGCGCGGCAGGAACGTCTACATCGCCAACGTCCTCAAGTGCCGGCCGCCCGGCAACCGCAACCCCGAGCCCGGCGAAGTGGCGCAATGCGCGCCGCACCTCCTGCGCCAGATCGAGCTCATCCAGCCCAAACTCATCCTGGCGATGGGCCGCTTCGCGGTGCAGACGTTGCTCAACACCGACGCCACGATCGGCAGCCTGCGCGGCAAGGTGCACGCGTACCACGGCGTGCCGCTGGTCGTGACCTACCACCCGGCTTACCTGCTGCGAAACCTGCCGGACAAGGCGAAGGCGTGGGCGGATCTGGTGTTTGCGAGGAAAACCATCGCCGGTAGCTGAGGCAGTGCCAGGTTTGGTCTTCTATGATCTCGCCTTTTCCGGCCGGAAGATTCACCCGGCCGGAAAAGGCGAGACCTGAGAAATGCAAAACCCGCGACGCTTTCCGGCTCGTCGCCCGCTCAGTGTTTCGCCGACCGCGCGAACTCCAGCAGCGCCTCGATCTCCTCGCGGTACACGCGCCGGTTGCGCCGGTACCAGATGAGCACCAGCGTCATGGTGCCGGCGACGAACAGGCCGAAGGCGACGATCACCGTGTGGATCGACAAGCCGCTGCCGAGCATCGCCGAGTAGATCGCGATCATGAGGAGAATGGAGATGTTCTCGTTGAAGTTCTGCACGGCGATGGAACGGCCGGCGCCCATCAGGTTGTGGCCGCGGTGCTGCAGGAGCGCGTTCATCGGCACGACAAAATAGCCGGCCATGGCGCCCATGGCGATCAGCAGCGGGATGGCGAGCACCACGTTGCCGACGAAGTTCATGACGATGATCACCAGGCCCATGCCAATGCCCAGCGGGATCACGCCGACGGCGCGGTCGAGCGACACGCGCAGCGACGCCGCCACCGCGCCCAGGGCGATGCCGAGTGCCACCACGCCCTGCAGGATGGCGGCGCGCGACAGGCCGTAGCCGAGGGCGCTGCGCGCCCATTCGATGACGATGAACTGCAGCGTGGCGCCCGCGCCCCAGAAAAGCGTGGTCACGGCAAGCGAGATCTGGCCCAGGCGGTCGGTCCAAAGGCGGCGGCAGCAGTTGTAGAAATCGCGCAGCGTCTCGACTGGGTCGGCGGGCAGCGGCTTCAGCGCGACGTCCGTACGCGGGACATAAAGGTTGAAGATCGCGGCCACCACGTACACGGAGACGATGACGGCAATGGCCGCCTCGGCCGGGGTATCGATGCCGGTGTCGAAACGCGGGACGTCGAAGCCGAGCAGCTCGCTCGAGACGCGCGCGCTGATCAGCACGCCGCCCAGCACGGTGCCCAGGATGATGGAAGCCACGGTGAGGCCCTCGATCCAGCCGTTGGCGATCACCAGCTTGGCGGGCGGGAGGTATTCCGTGAGGATGCCGTACTTGGCGGGCGAATAGGCAGCGGCGCCCAGGCCGACCAGCGCGTAGGCCGCCAGCGGGTTGACGTTGAACAGCATCAGCGCGCAGCCGACGACTTTGACGGTGTTCGACGCCAGCATCACCTGGCCCTTGGGCAGGCGGTCGGCGAAGGCGCCGACATAGGGCGCGAGCACCACGTAGGAAACCACGAAGAAGAATTTCAGGTAGGGCGTGAGCCAGCTCGGCGAGTGGCTCTGCATCAGCATGGCGATGGCGGCCACCAGCAGCGCGTTGTCGGCGAGCGACGAGAAGAACTGCGCTGCCATGATGATGTAGAAACCGAGGCTCATGGCTGCGGTCTTATAGCACGGCGGCCCGGCGTGCCGAGGGCTGGCGCGGGCAAGACTTTGACAGGGCGGCGGTAGGCTATGCTTACTGCCTCATGCCGCGTCCGATCCGCGCCGTCGTCAAGGCAGCCGCCCTGCGCCACAACCTGCAGGTGGCGCGCGAGGCCGCCGGCGAGGCGAAGATCTGGGCGGTGCTGAAGGCGAACGCCTACGGCCACGGCCTGGAGCGGGCGGCGCGCGCGCTGGCCGAGGCCGACGGTTTCGCCGTGCTCGATTTCCAGGAGGCGGCGCGCCTCCGGCTCGCGGGGATCAGGAAGCCGATCCTCATGCTCGAGGGCTTCTTCCGGCCGCTCGACGTCAACCTGCTGTTCAAGTACGGCCTGACCCCGGTGATTCACAATGCCGAGCAGGTCGAGCTGCTCAAGCACATGGACTTTCCGGCCCAGCTCGATCTGTACCTCAAGGTGAACAGCGGCATGAACCGGCTGGGCTTCGGCGTGGACGACGTGCGCCTGATGTACAACACGCTGCGCCTGCATCCCAGGGTCGGCAACATCACGCTGATGACGCACTTCGCCGATGCCGAAGGTCCCGGCGGCGTGCACGACCAGCTGCGCTGGTTCAACGAGCTGGTGCAGCCGTTCGCGGCGCCGCGCTCGCTCGCCAACTCGGCCGCGCTTCTCAGGTTCAGGGAGGCGCGCGAAGGCTGGGTGCGTCCGGGCCTCATGCTCTACGGCTGCTCGCCGTTCGCCGACTGGAACGCGGAGGAGATCGGCCTGCAGCCGGCGATGACGCTCAGCTCCGAGCTGATCGCGGTGCAGAACCTGGCGCCGGGCGAGCGCGTGGGCTACGGCTTCACCTTCGAGGCGAAGGAGCCGATGACGCTCGGCGTCGTCGCCTGCGGCTACGCCGACGGCTATCCGCGGCACGCGCCCACCGGAACGCCCGTGCTGGTGAAGGGCCAGCGCACGCGCCTCATCGGCCGCGTGTCGATGGACATGATGTGCGTCGACATCACCGACATCGAGGAAGCCTACATCGGCGCACCGGTGACGCTATGGGGAGAAGGGCTGCCGGCCGATGAAGTCGCCGCTGCGGCGGGCACGGTGAGCTACGAGCTGCTGTGCGCGCTCGCGCCGCGCGTGCCGGTGCACGAGGAAGCGTAGTGGCGAAGCCGAAGTCCATATTCGTGTGCGCCGAATGCGGCGCCACCGCGCTGAAGTGGATGGGCATGTGCCCGTCCTGCGGCGAGGCCGGCACGATGAGCGAGCAGGCGGCGGAGCGCGGTGCGCGCGCCTCGGGGCCCGCGGCGAGCCCGGTGGCGCTCGCCGAGGTCGAGGCGCGCGAGGTCGAGCGTCTCGCCACCGGACTGCCCGAGCTCGATCGCGTGCTCGGCGGCGGCCTGGTCGCCGGTCAGGTGACGCTGATCGGCGGCGATCCCGGCATCGGCAAGTCGACGCTGCTCCTGCAGGCGCTGGCCGCGCTCGGCAGCGAGCGCAAAGCGCTGTACGTCTCGGGCGAAGAGTCGGCGGAACAGGTGGCGCTGCGCGCACGGCGCCTGGGCGTGGGCACCGCCGGCGTCGGGCTGCTCGCCGAGATCCAGCTCGAGCGCGTGCTGGGTGCGCTGCAGGCCGAGCGGCCCGAGGTGGCGGTGGTGGACTCGATCCAGACGCTGTGGTCGGAGACCCTGCAGTCGGCGCCCGGGTCGGTGGCGCAGGTGCGCGAATGCGCCGCTCAGCTCACTCGCCACGCGAAGAAGGCGGGCACGGCGCTGTTCATCGTCGGTCACGTCACCAAGGAGGGCGCGATTGCCGGCCCGCGCGTGCTCGAGCACATCGTCGACACGGTGCTGTACTTCGAAGGCGATCCGCACTCGGCGTTTCGCCTGGTGCGCGCGGTGAAGAACCGCTTCGGCGCGGTGAACGAGCTGGGCGTGTTCGCCATGACCGACGCCGGGCTGCGCGCGGTGGCGAATCCCTCGGCGCTTTTCCTGCAGCGCCACGAAAAGGACGTCGCCGGCTCCTGCGTGCTTGCCACGCTCGAAGGCACGCGGCCGCTGCTGGTCGAGATCCAGGCCCTGGTGGACGCGGCGCACGCGCCCAATCCGCGCCGCCTGACGGTGGGGCTGGAGCAGAACCGCCTGGCGATGCTGCTCGCCGTGCTGCACCGGCACGCGGGCATCGCCACCATGGATCAGGACGTGTTCGTGAACGCCGTGGGCGGCGTGCGCATCGGCGAGCCGGCCGCCGACCTGGCGGCGGCGCTCGCCATCGTCTCCTCGCTCACCGACCGGCCGATCCCGGGCAAGCTGCTCGCCTTCGGCGAAGTCGGGCTCGCCGGCGAGGTGCGCCCGGCGCCGCGCGGCCAGGACCGGCTGAAGGAAGCGGCGAAGCTCGGCTTCGAGCGCGCGATCGTGCCGAAGGCGAACGCGCCGAAGGGCAGGATCGCCGGGCTCGAGGTCATTGTGGTCGAGCGCGTGGACCAGGCGGTTCGGCTGCTGCGCGATCTTTGAGCAGCACGGCATAGAGCTGTTCGTCGGCGGCGGCGAAACAGCAGAAGATCACCCGGCGCAGCGGCGCGTGCGCAAACTCGGCAACGGTGGCCACCGCGACCCGCGCCGCCGCATCCTTCGGATAGCCGTAGACACCGGTGCTGATGGCGGGAAAGGCGATGCTCTCGATGCCGTGCTGCGCGGCAATTTCCAGCGAGCGCCGGTAACACGAGGCGAGCAGCGCCGGCTCGCCGCGATCGCCCCCTCGCCACACCGGGCCCACCGTATGGATCACGTGCTTCGCCGGCAACCGGTAGCCGCGCGTGATCTTCGCGTCGCCCGTGCTGCAGCCCCCGAGCGCGCGGCATTCTTCGAGCAGCTGCGGCCCGGCCGCGCGGTGGATGGCGCCGTCCACGCCGCCGCCGCCGAGCAGGCTCTCATTGGCTGCATTGACGATCGCGACGACCTCGAGCGTCGTGATGTCGGCGCGCAGCGCCTCCAGGCGCGTCATACCGGCGGCGGATTGCGCTCGCCGTAAATCGCGCGCTGGTGCCAGTAGGGATAAGCGAGGGGCACGGCGCTCGCCGCATCGAGCTTCGCGACCTGCGCCGGCGTCAGTTTCCAGCCCACCGTGCCGAGGTTCTGGCGCAGCTGTTCTTCGTTGCGCGCGCCGATGATGACCGAGGCCACGGTGGGCCGCTGCAGCAGCCAGTTGAGGGCGACCTGCGGAATGCTCTTGCCGGTCTCGCGCGCCACCTCATCGAGCGCGTCGACCACGCCATAGAGGTACTCGTCGGCGACCTGCGGGCCGCGCTCGGCGGTGCCCGGCGCCGCGAGCCGCGTGCTTTGCGGCGCGGGCTGGCCGCGGCGGAATTTCCCGCCGAGCCGGCCCCAGGCGAGCGGGCTCCACACCAGCGTGGCGACACG
>JAOTWE010000111.1 GCA_029863065.1 Betaproteobacteria bacterium | reverse complement strand
GGACTTGTTGATCAGCGGGAAGTCCGGAACGATGTTGTCCATGATGGCGTGCTCGAGCGCCGGCCAGTTCTGCCACGACGGATCGTGCACGTGGCAGCGCCGGATCCTGCCGCTCTCGAGCTCGAGGGCGCAGAACACTTCGCCGCGCCAGCCTTCCACCCAGCCCGCGCCGTAAGCCTCGCGCGAGGGCAGCTGCACTTCGCCGCGGATCGGACCGCGCGGCAGCCGCTCGCAGATTTCGTCGATCAGGCGCAGGGATTCCAGCAGCTCATCGAAGCGCACGATGACGCGCGCGGCGACGTCGCCGTTGCGGTGCGTCGCCATCTTCACCTCGAGCTGGCCGTAGGGCGCACAAGGATGGTCGCTGCGCAGATCGATCGCCTGGCCGCTCGCTCGCGCCACCATGCCCGTTACCCCGAGCCGGTAGGCGATATCCGGCCGCACGCGTCCGGCGGCGATGAAGCGGTCCTGCAGCCCGGCGTGCTCGTCGAAGATCACACGCAGCGCCTGCACTTCGCGGGCAAACTCCTCGCAGTCGCGCCGCATGCGCTCCAGGCCCGCCTGCTCCACGTCTTCCGCCGCGCCGCCGGGCACGACGCGATCCATCATGAAGCGATGGCCGAAGATTTCGCGCGAAGCGCGCTGCCACTGCTCGCGCAATTTGGAAAACTGCGTCAGGCCGAAGGCGAGGGCGGCGTCGTTCGCCAGCGCCCCAAGGTCTCCCAGATGGTTCGCGACGCGCTCCCTCTCCAGCATCAGTGCACGCAGCCAGGAGGCACGCACCGGCACCTCCAGCCCGACCGCGTCCTCCAGCGCCATGCAGTAGGCCCAGGCATGCGCCACGGTGGAATCGCCGGACACGCGCCCCGCCAGCAGGTGCGCCCCTTCAGGCGGCAGCTGCGTGAAGCGCTTTTCGATTCCCTTGTGCGTATAGCCGAGCCGCTCCTCGAGGCGCAGCACCTTCTCGCCGACGATGGAGAAGCGGAAATGCCCCGGCTCGATGATCCCGGCGTGCACCGGCCCCACCGGAATCTCGTGCACGCCGTCGCCCTCCACCTTCACGAACGGGTAGTCGGTAACGCCGCAATCATCAAAAACTTCCTTTCCCGTGGCGACACTCAGCAACGGATGATAGCCATACGGCCAGGCGCCGTGATTGAGCCACGGCCGTCGATCGGCAGCCTCCTCGGCGGTCAAGCCGTGCAGATCCCCGACCGCGCGTTGCATGCGCCCGGCGAAATAGAACACCGGGGAAAGATCCGGATAGGTCGCGCCGCCCGCGAGCGGCAGTTCCATCCACTGCAAGCCTTCCGGCGCCGCGTACGCGGCGCAAACGAAATACTCCTGCCGCCGCTCGGTCCCCCACAGAGCCACCAGCCGGCCGCCGCGCTCCAGCAGCGCGCGCGCGGCGCTTACCCACGTTTCGCGGGTCAGAATGTCGCGCTTCATCCGGCCACCATGCGCGCCGCCTCGCGATACCAGCCTTCGAGGTACGGCGGGATGTATAGCCCGAGCATCAGCCCGAGGCCGAGGTGCAAGAACACCGGAATCAGCGCCGGCGGATGCGGCAGGGGCTTCAATTCGGTTTCGCCGAACACCATCGGCTGCACGCGCTTGAAGACGGCGGCGAACGCCACCCCCAGCGCCACCAGCAGGAACGGCGTCGCCCACGGCTGCTCGCGCATCGTCGTCGTCAGGATCAGGAATTCGCTGGCGAAGACGCCGAAAGGCGGCATGCCGAGAATCGCCAGCGCGCCCAGCATCATCCCCCAGCCGACGGTGGGATTGACGCGCACCAGGCCCCGGATCTCGCTCATCACCTGCGTGCCGGCGTGCTGCGCGGCGTGGCCGACGGCGAAGAACAGCGCCGACTTGATGAGCGAATGCACCGTCATGTGCAGCAGGCCGGCGAAGGTGGCGATCGGCCCGCCGACGCCGAAGGCGAAAGTGGCGAGGCCCATGTGCTCGATCGAGGAGTAGGCGAACATGCGCTTCACGTCGCGCTGGCGCGAGAGGAAGAACGCCGCCACCACCACTGAAAGCAGCCCGAAGGCCATCATCATCTGCCCGGCGAGTCCCGGGCCGAGCGCGCCGTCGGTCAACACCTTGCAGCGAAGCACGGCGTAAAGCGCGACGTTCAATAGCAGTCCCGAGAGCACCGCCGACACCGGCGTCGGGCCTTCGGCGTGCGCGTCCGGCAGCCAGTTGTGCACCGGCACGAGGCCGACCTTGGTGCCGTAGCCGACGAACAGGAACGCAAAGGCGAGCGCCATGATCCTCGGATCGAGGCTCGTCTTGATGGCGTCGAGGTGCGTCCAGAGGAGCGCGCCATCGGCGCCGGCGCCCGCGCGCTCGGCCGCCATGTAGAGGAGCACCGTGCCGAACAGCGCCTGCGCGATGCCCACGCCGCAGAGGATGAAGTACTTCCACGCCGCCTCCAGGCTCGCCGCGGTGCGGTAAACGCTCACCAGCAGCACGGTGGCGAGCGTCGCCGCTTCCATCGCCACCCACAGAAAGCCCATGTTGTTGGTGGTGAGCGCGAGGAGCATCGTGAAGCTGAACAGCTGGTACATGCTGTGGTACAGCCGCAGGCGCTTCGGCGTCATGCGCCCGTGCTCCAGCTTGACCCGCATGTAGGGACGCGAGAAGATCGCCGTGGTGAGGGCGACGAAGGCGGTGAGCGCCACCAGGAACACGTTCAGCGCATCGATGTGGAACTCGCGCTCCATCGCGTAGAGCGGCCCGGCGGCGACCACGCGCGCGGTGAGCGCGGCGGCGGCGAGGAAGGTGCCGGAGCTGAACGCGATGTTCAGCTCCGGCGCGAAGCGCCGGTGGCCGTTGAGCGCGAGGGCCACGGTGCCCGCGAGCGGCAGGCCGAGGAGGAAAAAGAGCGTGCTCACGCTAGTCGTCCTTCAGCTTTTCCAGGTGGCGGATGTCGAGGCTGTCGAACTGCTCGCGGATCTGGAACATGAACACGCCGAGGATCAGGATGCCGACCAGGACGTCGAGCGCGATGCCCAGCTCGACCACCATCGGCATGCCGTAGGTGGCGGCGGTGGCGGCGAAGAACAGGCCGTTCTCCATGGCGAGAAAGCCGATCACCTGCGGCACGGCCTTGGAGCGCGTGATCATCATCATGAAGGACAGCAGGATGCAGGCGAGCGCGATGCCCAGGGTCCCGCGCGCAATGGACGCCGCGAGCCCGGCGATCGGCGCTGCGAGGTAGAAGGCGAAGATGACGAGCACGATGCCCGCGATCAGCGTCGTCGGCACATTGATCAGCATTTCCAGATCCCAGCGCACGTTCAGCCGGTTGATCACCCGGTGCAGCAGCGACGGAATAAGGAACACCTTCAGCGCCAGCGTCACCCCGGCCGAGACGTAGAGGTGCGGCTGGCGCGTGGCGTAGCCCATCACCGCCGCCGCCGCCACCAGCACTGCGCCCTGCAGGGTGTAGAGGTGGATGAGCGACAGGATGCGGCGCTGCGCCAGCATGGCGAAGGCGAGCAGCAGGAGCAGCGCCGCGAACAGGTCGATGAGCTGCTGCGTGAGCCCGGTCATTGCGGCCCCGCGCCGAGCAGGATCTTGACGAGCATGGCGATCACCGCCAGCAGGAACGCCATGCCGAGGAATTCCGGCACGCGGAAGATCCTCATCTTCGCGCTCACGGTCTCGAGCAGCGCCAGCAGGAAGCCCGCCGCGGCGAGCTTCGCCACCAGCACCGGCAGCGCGAAGACGAGCGCCGCCGGCGCCTGTCCGTGCGCCACACCCCAGGGCGCGAACAGCGCAATGCCGATGCAGGCGTAGGCGAAGAGTTTTAGCGCCGCGGCCCACTCAAGGAGCGCCAGGTGCCGTCCGGAGTACTCGAGGATCAGCGCCTCGTGCACCATGGTGAGCTCGAGGTGCGTGGCGGGGTTGTCCACCGGCACGCGCGCGTTCTCGGCGAGCGCCACCATGACCAGCGCCACCGCGGCGAGCGCGAGGCTCGGCTGGATGCCGATTTCCCTGGCCGAGAGTGTGCGCACGATGGTGGTGAGCGAGGTCGAATCGGAAATCAGCGCGGCGGTGAAGAACACCATCAGGAGCGCCGGTTCGGCGAGGAAGCCGATCAGCATCTCGCGGCGCGCGCCGAGGCTGCCGAAGGCGGTGCCGACGTCCATGGCGGCGAGCGCCGCGAACACGCGCGCCAGCGCGAACAGGCCCACCAGCGCGATGGCATCCGCCGCCGGCGACAGAGGCAGATCCGTGGACAGCGTCGGCACGATGCCGCAGGCGAGCGTCATGCAGCCGAAGATGACGTAGGGCGCAGTCCGGAACAGCGGGCTGGCGTGCGTCGCCAGCACCGAATCCTTGTTGAACAGCTTGTGCAGCACGCGGTAGGGCTGCAGCAGCCCGGGCCCCGAGCGGTTCTGCAGCCAGGCCCGGCACTGGCCGACCCAGCCCGCGAGCAGCGGCGCGAGCGCCAGCGCGGCGAAGATCTCGAGCACCTGTGAGGCGAGACCGAGCACGCTCATCGCGTCACCCAGAGGAGCAGCGCCATCAGCGTGGCGAAGCTGTAGAGCAGGTAGATGGCGATCCGGCCCTGTTGCAGCGCGCCGATGGCGCGCGCCGCGGACTCGACCAGGCGCGCGAGCGGCAGGTAGAGCCAGTGCCAGAAATGATCGCCGACCTCCACGGCGTAGCGCGGTCGCGCGTCGAAGGCGGTGGGCAGCTCGCGGCGCATGCGGTAGAGCGGCTCGAATATCTGCCGCACCGGCTGGCCGAAGCCTTCGGCGCTGTCCTGCATGCGGGCGGTGAGCCACGGAAAGCCGCAGTCCCAGGGCGCGGCGCGACGCAGCCGCCCGTGGTACAGGCGCCTGACCAGGAAGTAGGCGAGGCCGAAACTCGCCGCCACGCCGGCGAAGAAGAACAGCGGCCCGTAGCTCGCGCGCTCGACCGACACCGGCACGAGCAGCCAGTTGCTGCCGCCGCTGGCGTCGGCAAGGCTCGCGCCGACGAGGAGCTGCGTCACCGGCGCGAGGATGTCGAGAAACTGTGCCGGAAAGAGGCCGAGCACCACGCAGCCCGCCACCAGCCAGGCCATGCCGAGGCGCTCCCAGCTGCCGGCGTCGCGCGCCGCGGCGAGCTTCTCCTCGCGGTGCTGGCCGAGGAAGATGACGCCGTAGAACTTGACCATCGTGTAGCCGGCGAGCGCCGCCACCAGCGCGATCACCGCCGCCACTGCCGGCACCAGCATGTTGAGGAAGGAATTCGGCAGCCCCGGCGTGAACAGGAAGCTCTGCAGCAGCAGCCACTCGGAGACGAAGCCGCCGAGCGGCGGCAGCCCGGCGCTCGCGAGGACCCCGAGGAGCGACGCCCAGCCCACCCACGGCATGACGCGCAGCAACCCGCCCAGCTTGCCGAGGCTTCTCTGGCTCGTGGCGTGCAGCACGGCGCCGGTGGCGACGAACAGCAGCGACTTGAAGAAGGCGTGGCTCGCCACGTGATAGAGCGCGGCGGTGAGCGCGAGCGCCGCCACCGCCGGCATCTTGTAGGCGGCGAACAGGATCGACAGGCCGATGCCGGCGAAGATCAGGCCGATGTTCTCGATCGAGGACCAGGCCAGCAGGCGCTTCATGTCCGACTGCACGGCGGCGAACACCACGCCGAACACGGCGCTCGCCAGCCCCAAGGCCAGCACCAGCACGCCCCACCACCAGAACTGCACCGGCAGGAGGTCGTAGGCAACGCGCAGGAACCCGTACACCGCGGTCTTCAGCATGACGCCGCTCATCAGCGCCGACACCGGCGAAGGCGCCGCCGGGTGCGCCTCGGGCAGCCACACGTGCAGCGGCACGAGGCCCGCCTTGGCGCCGAAGCCGGCGAGCGCCAGCAGGAATGCCGCCGATGCCCAGAACGGCGACAGGTGCTGGGCGCGCATGTTGGCGAAGCTGTAGTCGCCGGTATTCGCCTGCAGCACACCGAAGCACAAGAGGATGCCGAGCGCGCCGATGTGGGCGATGAGCAGGTACAGGTAGCCGGCGCGCCGGATCTCGGCGATGCGGTGGTTGCTGATGACCAGGAAGAACGAGGCGAGCGCCATCGTCTCCCACATCACCATGAAGGCGTAGGCGTCATCGGCCAGCAGGACGAGCGCCATGGCGGCGAGAAACACGTGGTACTGCAGGCACAGCAGGCCCGGCGCCGTGCCCTCGCTCTGCCGGAAATAGCCCGCCGAAAACAGCGACACGCCGGCCGACGTACCGCCCAGCACCAGGAGGAACAGCGCCGACAGGCCGTCGAGGCGGAAGTGGAACGGCAGCCCGGGCAGGCCGAGCGGCAGCACCACCGACTGCGGCGCGCCCCACACGGAGGGCAGCGCCGCGGCGACGATCGCCAGCGCCACCGCGCCGCCGGCGGGGAACAGCACGCGCGCCACGAGGTGGAAGCGGTGCAGCGCGGCGAGGCCGGCGACGCCGATGGCGAGCCAAATGGCGCAGAGCGCGAGCACCGCGACGAGCTGCGGCGCGCTGCTCATCGCGCCAGCCTAG
This sequence comes from Betaproteobacteria bacterium, assembly GCA_029863065.1. Taxonomy (GTDB): domain Bacteria; phylum Pseudomonadota; class Gammaproteobacteria; order Burkholderiales; family SG8-39; genus JAABQT01. The sequence continues at coordinate 3,055 of JAOTWE010000111.1, read as the reverse complement.
ACGCGCCGGCCGGTGTAATCCTCGGCAATCTTGTCGTCGTAGAAGGAGGTGGCGTTGGGCGCCGCCATGAAGCGCCGGTGCACCTCGGGGTAGACCTTGGAGTACTGCCAGACCTGGCCATTCGTGAGCTCCACTTCCAGCGTCTGGCTGCGCTCGTCGTAGCCGACCGCGCGCACCTTCGACGAGTTGACGCGCGTGCGTTCCATCATTTCACCCGCTGCGCGCTCCAGGCGCCGGCGTCCCCCTCGATGGCGGCGCCGCTGACGCGTCCCGCGAGCTCGCGGCCCGCCATGCGAAAGGACAGGCGCTCGCCGCGAAGCTTCACGTCCTCCAGCGGGACGTCCTTGCCACGGTAGCGCGCGGTGCCTGAGACCCGCGTGATCTGCTGCCGCAGGCTGAGCGTCGCGGTCCCGTCGGGCAGGGTCGCCTGCCAGCGCCCCTCCACCTTCGCCGGCACCACGTACAGATAGATGAGCGTCGTCGTCACGCCGCTGATCTTCACCTTGTCCTCGAGGTCCATCTGCACGTACTTCTCCGGGATCCAGCCCGAGAGCGGGTAGTCGTGCGACAGCACGCGCGTGCCGGGCCGCAGCTCGGCGAGCAGCTTGTCCCGGAGCAGATTCACCGTGTCCGGCAGCAGGTACATGGTGAGCACGGTGGCTTGCGAAATGTCGGTCTTGAAGAGGTCGGCCTTGATGAACTTGACGCGATCGGCGATGCCCTCGCGCGCGGCGGCGGCGTTCGACTGGCGCACCAGCGGGTCCTTGATCTCGACGCCGAAGCCGCGCGCGCCGAAGACGAGCGCCGCGGTGCGCACGATGCGGCCGTCGCCCGAGCCCAGGTCGATGACGAAGTCCTGCGGGCCGACCTCGGCGAGCTTCAGCATGTCGGAGACCACGCTCTGCGGCGAGGGCACGTAGGGGCCGGCGTTCACCGGCGTGTCCTCGGCGAAGGCGATCATCGGCGCCATCAGCAGCAGCGCGAAGACTCTCACGGCGCCTCCACGTGCTCGACGTTGACCTGCACCGTCTGCAATCCGTTGTATTCGTTCACGCTCAGGCGGTAAGCGGCGCGGAATCGTGCGGGCAGGGGATCGAGGGCATTGAAACGCATGGCTTGCAGGCGGCGGCCATCCTTCACGAGCTGCAGCTTGGGATGCTTGTCGCCGACGACGCGCTGGCTTTCGAGGGCGAATGTATCGCAGAAGAGCGGCGGCGGAAAGCCCGGGCCCCAGACGCGCGCTTCCAGAAGTTGCGCGAGGCCGAGCGACACCTGCTGCGGCTCGAGCGCGCCGTCGGTCTCCACCGTGCGCGTGAGCGCTTCGCGCGGCATGGTGTCCTCGGCCGCCTTGGCAAAGTTGTCGCGAAAGCCCGACAGATCGGCCTCGCGCAGCGTCAGGCCCGCGGCCTGCGCATGGCCGCCGAAGCGCACGATCAGGCCCGGGGCGCGCTTGGCGACCAGATCGAGGCAGTCGCGCAGGTGAAAGCCCGGGATCGAGCGCCCCGAACCGCGAAGTTCGCCATTGTTCGCGCGCGCGAAACAGATGACGGGGCGGTGCAGCCTTTCGCGCAGGCGCGAGGCGAGGATGCCGACGACGCCCGGGTGCCACTGGCTGTCGTAGAAAGCAACGGCGGCGCCCGGCGCGTCGGCGATGGCGTCGGCCGCGGCGCGCGCCTGCTCGAGCATCTCGGCTTCGATGCGGCGCCGCTCGCGGTTCAGGCGGTCGAGCTCCTGCGCGCAATTGGCGGCGCGCGCCGCGTCGTCAGTGGCGAGACACTCGATGCCGAGGCTCATGTCGGCGAGGCGCCCGGCGGCGTTCAGGCGCGGGCCGACGACGAAGCCGAGGTCGAAGCCGCCGGCCTGCGCCGGCGCGCGGCCCGCGGCGCGCAGCAGCGCGTCGATGCCCGGCTGCGAGCGGCCGGCGCGGATGCGCTTCACGCCCTCCGCCACCAGGATGCGGTTGTTGGCATCGAGCGGCACGACGTCGGCCACGGTGCCCAGCGCGACGAGGTCGGTGAGCGCGGCGAGGTTCGGTTCAGTCGAGCTCTTGAACGCGCCGCGCTTACGCAGCTCGGCGCGCAGCGCCAGCATGACGTAGAACATGACGCCGACACCGGCGATCGACTTCGAGGCGAAGCCGCAGCCAGGCTGGTTCGGGTTGACGATGCACGCGGCGCGCGGCAACGCGGCGCCGGGCAGGTGGTGATCGGTGATCAGCGTGGCGATGCCGAGCGCATTGGCGCGCTCGACGCCTTCGACGCTGGCGATGCCGTTGTCCACCGTGATGAGCAGGTCGGGCTTGCGCTCGGCGGCGATGTCCACCAGCTCGGGTGTGAGGCCGTAGCCGAGCTCGAAACGGTTCGGCACCAGATAGTCGACGAACGCGCCCATGGCGCGCAGCGCGCGCACGCCCACCGCGCAGGCGGTGGCGCCGTCGGCGTCGTAGTCGGCGACGATGAGAAGCTTCTTCTTCGCGGCGATGGCATCGGCGAGCAGCACCGCCGCCTCCTCGCAGCGCGCGAGCGAGGCGGGGGGCAGGAGGCGCTGCACGTCGTCCTCGAGCTCGGCCGCCGAGTGGATGCGGCGCGCGGCATACACGCGCGCCAGCACCGGATGCAGGCCGGCGTTGATCAGCGCGCGCCGGTCGGCTTCGTCGTAGGGGCGCTCAACGATGCGCATGGTCGCCCGGCGGGCGCGGGCGGCGCCAGAAGCGGCGCAGGTCCGAGCGCTCGGTTTCGAACGCGCGGCCGGCATCGGGCACGTGCAGCGTCACCATGCCGATGCGCCCGCGCCGCAACGCGGCGAGGAGAGGCGCAAACCAGTTCGCTTCAAGCGTTTCGTGCGCGGCGTCGAAGGCGGCAAGGTGGCGTCCGTCGCCGGGCAGGCCGGCGAGCCACTCGCCGGCGGCGTCGGGCGGCGTGCGGTGCGTAAGACCGGCGATGCGCGCAAGGCCGAGCGCCAGCGGATCCTCGGCGCTCACCGAGCGCCAGGGAGCGGAAGCCGAACGCGGCAATTCGCCCGCGCCCCACAGCCAGACGCCGTTCACTTCGAGCTC
>JAOTWE010000345.1 GCA_029863065.1 Betaproteobacteria bacterium | reverse complement strand
TGGATTACCCAGAACGGGTTGGCGTCGCGCGACAGCAGTTCTTCGTTCGACTTGAACGTGGTCGCGGTCATCCAGTAGAAGGGGAACAGCAGCACGAACACGAACACCCCGAGCGGCAGGTACACCACCGCCGCGCGCCGGGGTAGCTTGTCCAGGAATCCCATGCCCTGGGTATCGGTGACCTCTTCCTTGCTCATGCCGTGCTCACTTGTCCTCGGTGCCCTGCTGCCAGGCCCGCCGCTGCAAGCCGAAGTAGGAGAACATGATCGACGCCAGCAGGAACGGCACCATGGCGATGGCGATGGCCGCGCCTTCGCCCAGCGCGCCGCCGGGAATCGCCCGCTGGAACGACAGCGTCGCCATGAGATGGGTCGCGTTCAGCGGCCCACCCCGGGTGATGACGTAAATCAGCTGGAAATCCGTGAACGTGAAGAGCACGGAAAACGTCATCACCACCGCGATGATCGGCGTGAGCAGCGGCAGCGTGACGTAGCGGAAGCGGTGCCAGCCGGTGGCGCCGTCGATCGCCGCCGCCTCGTAGAGCGAGGGCGAAATGGTCTGCAGCCCGGCAAGCAGTGTGATGGCGACAAAGGGCACGCCGCGCCAGACGTTGGCGGCGATCACCGAAAAACGCGCGTTCCAGGGATCGCCGAGGAAGTCGATGTACTGATGGATCAGGCCCAAGCGCATCAGCACCCAGCTGATCACGGAGAACTGCGCGTCGAACATCCACCAGAAGGCGATCGCGGAAAGCGCGGTCGGCACGATGTAAGGCAGCAGGATGGCGGCGCGGAAGAGGCTCTTGAACGGGATGCGCTCGTTCAGGAGGATGGCGAGCCACAGGCCGAGGAAGAACTTCAGCACGCTCGCGACGAAGGTGTAGAAGAGGGTGTTGAACAAAGCGAGGCGCGTGACCTCGTCGCCCCACAGAAACTTGTAGTTCTCCAGCCCGATCCAGACGCCGGGGCGGCCGATCTTGGTGTCGGTAAAGCCGAGCCAGGTCCCCAGGCCCAGCGGATAGGTCAGGAAGACGAGCAGCAGAACGCCCGCGGGCACCATGAACAGGAGCCCGAGGACGTTCCGGTTTTCGAGCAGTCTTCTCAACTCAGACCTTGTAGTAGCGCTCGGCCCGCTTCTGCGCGCGTTCCGCCGCTTCCTTCGGCGACTTGGAACCGCTGGCCGCTTCCGCGACCATGTCGACGATGATGAAGTCGGCCAGCGCGCCCGCCGAGGCGTAGCCCAGCTTGCCTTCCCAGCCCGCCGGGCGCAGTTCCTTCACCGCGTCGCGGTACGGCAGGTGCTTCGGGTCCACGGTCCAGATCGGGTTCTTGGCGTACGCCGCGAGGGGATGGGCGACATAGCCGATGCTCGCCTGCATCCACGGTCCGTACTGCTCCTCTTCCATCATGAAGCGCAGGAATTCCTTCGCCGCCTTCGGGTACTTGGTGTACTTGAAGATCATCTGGTTGAGGAACAGGTGGAATGCGGCCCCGCTGCCGGCCGGGCCGACCGGATAGGTCGCATGGTTGATGTCGGCCGCCAGGGCGGCGATCTTCGGGTCCTTGGAGGTCTTGGCCGCGTAGTAGATTGAGATGCCGTTATTGGTGACCGAGATCTGGCTGTCGAGGAACACCTTGTTGTTGCTCGGGTCGAGCCAGGACAGCGTGCCGGGAATGAAGGTGCCGTAGAGCTCCATCGCGTACTCCAGCGCCTTGACCGTTTCCGGGCTGTCGAGAACGACCTTGCCGGACTTGTCGACCATCTTGCCGCCGAAGGCCCAGACCAGCCAATGGCACCAGGTGTTGCCGTCGCCCGTGGCGTGGCCGAGCGCGAAGCCGCCGGGCGTGCCCTTGGCGTGCAGCGCCTTCATCATTTTCAGGAAGCCGTCGGTGTCCTTCGGGAAGCTGTCGAATCCCGCGGCTTTCAGCATGCTTTCGCGGTACACCATCATGCTTCCGGCGGCGCCCAGAGGCAGGCCAAGCCAGTGCTTGCCGTCCGGACGCATGTAGGCCTCGCCCGCCGGGTACCAGCCGCCGTACTTCTTGCCGAGGTAGTTCGCAAGGTCCGTGCAATCAAGCAGTTTCTCGGGGTAGAGATTGGCGTCGTCGTTGGTCGACAGGATGATGTCGGGCCCGGCGCCAGTGTTGGCTG
>JAOTWE010000110.1 GCA_029863065.1 Betaproteobacteria bacterium | reverse complement strand
CTTGTTCTTAACGCGCCCGGTCATTTGTCCTGCGCTGACCGAGGCCAGGACGCGCAGCCAGGAAGCCACTTGTTGGAAGACTAGGAACATTTCGTGCACGCGCCGTTGAGCGTTGCGTCCCCATAGATGCCGGGTATCGGGGTCTTGAAGCATCTCATCGAGCGCTTTGGCCACGTCATCCGGATCGTCGGGCGAAGAGAGGGTCTTACCGTCCACGCCTTCCTGGATCTGCTGTCGAATTCCACAGGCGTTGGATCCGAGAACGGAAATACGTTTCCACATGGCTTCGGTTACGGTAAGCCCGAATCCCTCCTGGATCGAATTCTGTACCACTATTGTGGAACATCGTTGCAGGGCATTGACCATCAGGGCATTTTCGCGCCGAGAGAGCATCGGAAGCGTCAGCAGCATCACGTCCTGCTGCATTTCCTTGTCAAGGGATGCGTATTGAGAGCAGAGTTCCTTCAGAACGTCCAGGGCCTCGGGGTCATCCTGCACCGATTCAGTGTCTGGACCGGCCAACACCAAGCGGGTTATTCCGAGACGCTTGCGGTGCATGGGATCGCGGTCATATTGGCCTTCATGCAATCGAGTCTTCAAGCGAACGAAGGCTTCCAATAGTGGCGCAAATCCCTTCAGCCGATCCCAACGTGAGATTTGCGTAATGATCGGGCGATAGAGCAGACCGAAATCGCCTCCCTCGACGGGGCTTCCAAATGTGCCGTCGGGCAACAAGCGCCGGGCCGGCGCGGCAAATTTCCGATCCAGCACCGGTTGAAAGGGCGCGGCTATCGATGCATTACAGAGCACTTCGACGACGCGGTGGAGCGAGAGTTCACGGTTCTTGTCACTTAGGGGATCGATAGCGGGATGGATGATCGATGAACGATGGGTCAGATAGTCCGGAATATACTCGTGAGCGCTGAAGACAACCTGGTCGTACGGCATGACGTAGGGACGAAGAAAGGACCACACGGCTCGGGTCTGGACTACATCCCGATCCAATCCAATATGACATCTCCAGATCATTGGGTTCTTGATTCGCTCTTTGATCAGCGAGCCTACTCCCAAGGGCTGCGGATCATGAACCACCAAGATGTCCGTCGGATTAATTTTGGGAGAGAGCTCGTCGGCCAGTTGGCGGCTGGTTTTATCGTAGATCGCCTGCTCTTCCGAAGTAATCTTCGGGTCTCCTTCACCGTGAATTAAATTGTGCATGCGTTTGGTGAAGCGGAAGAAATCGGCATTATCGGTCTTGATTACGGCCCAATCCGTGATGACGCCCAGATCTCGCAGCAAAGAGACCACTTTGGGGAGCATCTCCGCAACGCCGCCCCCTTGAGCGGTGGAGTTAATCATCCAGACCTTCCGGCCTCTCAATTGGCGAAGCAGTGGTCTCGCTTCATTTCGCAGCTTTTGAACGGCGGCGCTGAGAAACGCAAGTTGCCCGTAGTCGTCCAGGTTGGGCCGCGTCGGAACCTCAACCGTTTCAATCATCGGACAAATCCTTTTCTACAGGCTTAGCAAAGCTTTGTTGGAGTCTTCTGACAGGGCCGATTGCTTGTTGAATGGGGGGAAGAAGGCAATGCCAACATCGAACAGGGTGATAGGGTGATGCACGCCAAGATGGTACTGGGATTGGGGGCATTTCTTTGACTCTGTTCGCCCGTGCCGGCCTTGAGCGGGATCAGAGTTCAGTTGCCGAGGAACCAATCCTACTCGCGCAAGCCGGCGAGGGTCCGCTTCTGGCAAGATTAGAAGGTGTTGCGTCCATCGGTTGAACCCGCCGCCAGGAGCGGCCATTTGCGGCCCGGTTATTCGATCACCTCGTTGGTGTAGAGCAGCACCTAAAGAGTTCGTGCCGCCTCAAGCGCGCGAATCAGCCCGCCCACACCGGAGGGTGCCGCCGCGTCCATGGACGCTCGGCCTCGATTTGCGACGCCAGACGGAACAGTGTCGCCTCGTCGCCGAAACGCCCGATGTACTGGTTGCCGACGGGCAGTCCCTCCGGGGTCCAATACGTCGGCACCGCCATGGCGGGTTGTCCGGTCGCGTTCGCGAAATAGGAGAACGGCGTGAAACGGGCCATTTTCCGACGCAACTCAAAGGGGTCGGTCCCGGACTGATAGGCGAAGGTGCCGAGCGGTACCGGCGGCTCGCCAAGCATCGGCGTCAGCCATACGTCGTGGTCGGCGAAAAAAAGTGCGACCGTGCGCGAGATCCGTTGCAAGTCCTGCACCGCGAGCAGGTACTGCGGCGCCGTGAATTGACGGCCGCGGCCGGTGAACGCCCACACGAACGGCTCGAACAGGTCTTCAGTCGGCGTGCGGCCCAGGCGCCGCGCCCAGTCGTCGATGGCCCAGGTGAAGCCCGCGCTCAGCACCGAGGTGAACGCCAGGAAGAAGCGCTCGGCATCGATCTTCGGCATCGCCTCGACCACCTCGTGGCCGAGATGCGCACAAAGCCTGGCGGCGTCTTCGACCGCGGCCACGCATTGCGGAGAGATTTCGGCGCCGGTGATGGTGCGGGTGGAAAACGCGATGCGCAACTTGCCGGCCGGGGCACCGACGTCCGCGACGAACGGCCGCGCCGGTGGCGGCGCCCAGTAGGGATCGCCCAACTCCGGGCCCGAGACCGCGTCAAGCAGGGCCGCGCTGTCGCGCACCGAGCGGGTCAGGGCATGTTCGGCCACCAGTCCGCTCAACAAATCGCCGTAATGCGGACCGAGCGGAACGCGCGCCCGGGTCGGCTTGAGTCCGAACACGCCGCAGCACGCGGCGGGCACGCGAATCGAACCGCCGGCATCGTTGCCGTGCGCCATCGGCACCATGCCGGCGGCAACCGCCGCCGCGGCGCCACCGCTCGATCCGCCCGCGGTGCGGCCGGTATCCCAGGGATTGCGGGTTGGCCCGAAAAGGCGCGGTTCGGTGGTCGGACCGACCGCGAGTTCCGGCGTGTTGGTCTTGCCGATGAAAACCAGCCCCGCGCGTTTGTACCGCCGCACCAGTTCGCTGTCCTCGGTCGGGATGTAATTGCCCAGATAGGCCGTGCCTTCGGTGAACGGCACGCCGGCGTATTCCGCGAGAAAATCCTTGACCAGGAACGGCACGCCCGACAATGGACCTGCCGGCAGCGGCGCGCGCGCCGCGGCGCGGGCCAGGTCGTACATCTTGAGAACGACCGCATTGATCGCGGGGTTCACCTTTTCCACTCGCGCGATGGCGGCCTCGAGCAGTTCGAGTGAGGTCACCTCGCGCCGGCGGACGAGTTCTGCCTGGGCAATCGCGTCCAGTGAAGCCAGTTCAGTCAGTCCGGTCATGGGATCGATCCGTAAGGTCGTGGACTATCAGGCCGGATGATAGCCAACCCGGTGCGCCAATTGCCGCACGACGCCTGCCCGGCGCTAGGATGGCAACCGATGCGCGCGGCCACTCGGCCCGGGCATGATCCGTCTTGCAGTATCGCGCTACGATGGGGATTGCCATGCCCCGGCCCGACCCGCAACGCTCCATCGACGAAGCGCGGCAGAGTTTCGACGCCGTCCTTCACACACCCGAATTTGAGAGAGTGCACGCCGATGACGCGCACCGGAACCTGCTCATCGATTACCTGGCGGTCACGCCGGGCGGCCGCTACCTCGACCTTGGAACGGGCAACGGCTATGCCGCCTTCGGCATTGCCGCACGCCATCCCGACTGTCGGGTTACCGGCATCGACATCGCTGACAACGCGATCGCAAGGAATGTCGAACTGGCCCGCGAGAACGGCCTGGCCAGCGTCGAATGCCGGCGACTTCATCAACCGTTTCCTGGCCCTGAAGCCCGATGGTCACGTGCGCATTCATACCGCGGCATTCGCCAGAGCGCAGCCGGGTCGGGGATAGACTCGTGAAATGGACAGGCTAGAAAGCCACACGCCGATGATGCAGCAGTATCTGCGCATCAAGGCGGAGCATCCGGACATCCTGATGTTTTACCGGATGGGCGATTTCTACGAGCTGTTCTACGGCGACGCCGAGCGCGCCTCGCGCCTGCTGGATCTCACGCTCACGGCGCGCGGCCAGTCGGCCGGTGCCCCGGTGACCATGGCGGGCGTACCGGCGCACTCGGTAGAGCAGTACCTGGCGAAGCTCGTGAAGCTGGGCGAGCCAGTGGCGATCTGCGAGCAGATCGGCGACCCGAACACCGCCAAGGGGCCGGTCGAGCGCAAGGTGACTCGCATCGTCACGCCGGGCACGCTCACCGACGCCGAGCTTCTCGACGACAAGGCCGATAACGTGCTTCTGGCGCTGACCGCGGACAAGGCCGGCGTCGGGCTCGCCTGGCTGTCGCTCGCGAGCGGCGCGCTGCGCGTCGCCGAGGTTGCGCCGCAGGCGCTCGCCAACGAGCTGCGGCGCATCGCCCCCGCCGAAGTTCTCGCCGCGGACGGCAGCGAGCCGGAAGGCTACTTCGTCACCAGGTTGCCGGCCTGGGAGTTCGATGTCGAATCCGGCAAGAAGAAATTGCTGCAGCAGCTGGGTGCGGCGAGCCTCGCGGGGTTCGGCGTCGAGGATCTCGGTCCCGCTTTCGGCGCCTGCGGCGCGCTGCTCGGGTACGCGAGGAAGACGCAGGGCCAGGCGCTCGCCCACGTCGGCGCGGTGAGGGCCGAGCGCGCCGCGGAATACCTGCGCCTGGACGCGGCGACGCGGCGCAACCTGGAGCTCACGGAGACGCTGCGCGGCGAGGCGGCGCCAACGCTCTTCTCGCGGCTCGACCGCTGCGCGAGCGGCATGGGCAGCCGCCTGCTGCGCCACTGGCTGCACCATCCGCTGCGAGATCACGCTGCGCTCGGTGAGCGTCACGCCGCGGTGGAGGCGTTTCTCGGCAGCACCGATACTTTGTACGGCCTGTTGCGCCGCTACGCTGATGTTGAACGCATTGCCGCGCGCATTGCATTGAAGAACGCGCGGCCGCGGGATCTGTCGGGGTTGAGGGACAGTGTTGGGCTGCTGCCCAACCTACGGCAGGCGGTGCCCGTCGAAAGCTCACTCCTGCAGCTGCTGCGTGCCGATCTGGAAACGCCGGAGACCTGCCTCGATCTTCTGCGACGCGCAGTGGCAGTCGAACCTTCAGCGCAAGTGCGCGACGGCGGCGTGATCGCGGAGGGCTACAGCGCCGAGCTCGACGAGCTGCGCGGCCTGCAGTCCGGCGCCGGCCAGTTCCTGGTCGAGCTGGAAGCGCGCGAGCGCGCGCGCACCGGCATTCCCAACCTGCGCGTGGCCTACAACCACGTGCACGGCTACTACATCGAGGTGACGAACTCGCACGCCGAGAAGATCCCCGCCGACTACCGCCGCCGGCAAACGCTGAAGAACGCCGAGCGCTACATCACGCCGGAGCTCAAGACCTTCGAGGACAAGGCGCTCTCGGCGCGCGACCGCGCGCTGGCGCTGGAAAAGTCCCTCTACGACGAGCTGCTCGAGAAGCTGGGCGCGCACCTCGCCGAGTTGCAGCGCATCGCGCGCGCCCTCGCCCAGCTCGACGTGCTCGCCGCCTTCGCCAACGTGGCGCGCGAGCGCGGCTACTGCCGCCCGCAGTTCGTGGACGACGTCCGCATCGAGATCGACGGCGGCCGCCATCCCGTGGTGGAAGGCCAGGTCGAGCGCTTCATCGCCAACGATGCGCGCCTCTCCCCTTCGCGCCAGCTTCTGCTCATCACCGGCCCGAACATGGGCGGCAAGTCGACCTACATGCGGCAGGTAGCGCTCATCGTGCTCATGGCGCACGCCGGCGCCTTCGTGCCGGCCACGGCGGCGCGCCTCGGGCCGATCGACCAGATCTTCACGCGCATCGGCGCCGCGGACGACCTCGCTGGCGGCCGCTCGACCTTCATGGTGGAGATGACCGAGAGCGCCAACATCCTGCACAACGCCACCGCCCAGAGCCTGGTGCTCATGGACGAGGTTGGGCGCGGCACCTCGACCTTCGACGGCCTGGCGCTGGCCTGGGCCATCGCGCGCCAGCTCCTCGAGCGGAACAAGGCGCTCACGCTCTTCGCCACGCACTATTTCGAGATGACGCGCATCGCCCTCGAATACAAGGAGGCGGCCAACGTGCACCTCGATGCCGTGGAGCACAAGGACAGCATCGTCTTCCTGCACGCGGTGGAAGAAGGCCCGGCCTCGCAGAGCTACGGGCTGCAGGTGGCGCAGCTCGCCGGCGTGCCGAAGGCGGTGATCCAGCGCGCGCGGCGCATCCTGCAGCAACTCGAGGAGGCGAGCCGCGCGGGCGGTGCGCAAGCCGACCTCTTCGCGCGTCCCGCGGCGGCAGAATCCGAGCCGGCGAGCGATCCCCTGCGCGACGCGCTGGCGCAGGTGAATCCGGACGAGCTCTCGCCGCGCGAGGCGCTGGAGCTGCTCTACCGGCTGAAGAAGCTGTGACCACGTACGGTGGGCCGAAGGCCCACCCTACAATGACGCCATGCAGCTGGTGGACATCGGGGCGAACCTCACGCACGCTTCCTTCCGCGAGGATCTCGACGCGGTACTGGCGCGCGCGCGCGAGCACGGCGTCGCGCGCATCGTCGTCACGGGCACCACGGTCGAGGAAAGCCGGCGCGCCGCGGCGCTCGCCGAGGCGCACGGCCTGTACGCCACCGCCGGCGTGCATCCGCACCACGCGCGCGAGTGCGACGCGCAGACCATCCCCGGGCTGCGCGCGATTGCCGCGCACCCGCGCGTCGTCGCCCTCGGCGAATGCGGACTGGATTTCAACCGCAATTATTCGCCGCATCCCAGCCAGGAAAAATGGTTCGTGGCGCAGCTCGAACTCGCCGCCGAGCTCGGCAAGCCGCTGTTTCTGCATTCGCGCGACGCGCACCCGCGCTTTGCCGAGATCCTGAGGAACCTGCGCGTCGGCAAGGCGGTGGCGCACTGCTTCACCGGCGAAGCGGCCGAGTTGCGCGCCTGTCTCGACCTCGGGCTGTACATCGGCATCACCGGCTGGATCTGCGACGAGCGCCGCGGCGGGCACCTCGCAAAGCTCGTGAAGGAGATCCCGCAGGATCGCCTGCTCCTCGAGACCGACTCGCCCTACCTGACGCCGCGTGATCTCCATCCCCAGCCGAAAGCGCGGCGCAACGAGCCGGCGCACCTGCCCCACATCCTGCGCTTCGTGGCGCGCGCGCGCGGCGAATCCGCGGAAGCGCTCGCCGCCGCCACGACCCGCAACGCCCAGGCGTTCTTCGGCATCGCATGAACCTCGCGCAATTGCTGCACGCCAGTGCGCGCCGCCTGCCGCAGGCACCGGCCCTTGCGCTCGGCACCCGCACGACGGCGACCTACGGCGAGTTCGCCGATCGCGTGGCGCGCCTTGCCGCCGGCCTGCGGGACCGGCATGGCCTCGCGCGCGGCGAGCGCGTCGCCCTGGCGATGAAGAACTGCCCCGCGTACTACGAAATCCTGTTCGCCTGCTGGCACGCCGGCCTCACCGCGGTGCCGATCAACGCCAAGCTGCACGCGCGCGAGATCGCCACCATCCTCGAGAATTCGGGCGCGAAGCTGTGCTTCGTCAGCCGCGAGCTCGATGTGAGCGTTGCCCGCGGCGTGTCGATCGCCTCGCGCGACTTTGCGCAGCTGTCGCAATCAGAGCCAGCGCCCATGGCCGAGGTCGCGCCCGACGACGTCGCCTGGCTGTTCTACACCAGCGGCACCACCGGCATTCCCAAGGGGGCGATGCTCACGCACCGCAACCTTCTTTTCGCCACCCAGGCCTACGTCGCGGACATCGACCGGCTCGGGCCCGGCGACTCGATCCTGCACGCGGCGCCCTTGTCGCACGGCTCCGGCCTGTACGGTGTGCCGCACGTCGCGGCCGGGGCGTTGAACGTCATACCCGAGAGCGGCGGCTTCGAGCCAGAGGAAATCTTCCGTCTCATCGCCGCGCATGGCGGAGTGTCCTTCTTCGCCGCGCCCACCATGATCGTGCGCCTGCTCGCGAGCCCGGCCGCCGGCAGCGCCGATCTGCGCCATCTGAAGACCATCAGCTACGGCGGGGCGCCGATGTACGTCGCCGACTGCCTGCGCGCCATCGACCTGTTCGGCCCGTGCCTGTACCAGCTCTTCGGCCAGGGCGAGAGCCCGATGACCATCACCGGCCTGCCGCAGGCCGACCACGCCGCGCGCCGCAACCTCGAGTCCTGCGGCTACGCGCGGACCGGCGTCGAAGTGCGCGTCGTCGACGGCGAGGATCGCGACGTGCCCGCCGGCGAGGTCGGGGAGATCGTGACGCGCTCGGACTGCGTCATGGCGGGCTACTGGGAAAACCCGCAGGCCACGGCGCAGACGCTGCGCGGCGGCTGGCTGCACACGGGCGACCTCGGCAGCCTGGACGCCGCGGGCTATCTCACGATCCGCGACCGCTCGAAGGACATGATCATCTCGGGCGGCTCGAATATATACCCGCGCGAGATCGAGGAAGTGCTGCTGCGGCACCCGGCGGTGGCCGAATGCTCGGTGGTGGGGCGCGCGCACGCCGAGTGGGGCGAGGAAGTGGTGGCCTTCGTCGTGAAGTGCGGCGAGGTCAGGCCGCAGGAGCTCGACGCGCTCTGCCTCGAGCACATCGCGCGCTTCAAGCGCCCGCGCGACTACCGCTTCGTGGCGAGCCTGCCCAAGAACAACTACGGCAAGGTGCTGAAGACCGAGTTGCGGCGGCTGCTGTAGGGTGGGCCGTTGGCCCACCGTACGGTGGGCCAACGGCCCACCCTACCGCCGGGGATCGTTCTCCGGGTCGCGTTCGTAGTCGTGCATCTCGATCACTTCCTTGGCGACGCCATCATCGGCAAACTGCACGAAGAGCACGCGCCCCTCGCGCGCCGCGTGAAGCCACGGATATTCCCAGACCTCGCGCTGCTGGCGCGGCAGGCGCCCGATCTCCTTCGGCGGGCCGAGCAGACGGCGCACTTCGTCGCGCGTCATGCCCTCGCGCACCGCGTGGATGTCGGCGTAGGTCAGTCGCTGCTCAAACGTGCGCAGCACCCCGTCCGGCCCGATCGTCGCGACATAGGTGAGTCGGCCCCAAGGCCAGTGCGTGAAGTAGAGCAGCCGCCCGCCGCCCGGGCCTTCGAGCGAGAGCGCCGGCTGGCCCATTTCCGCCACCACGTCTGCACGCGTCGACTTGCCCGGCTCGAGGTTGCGCCCCGGGATCAGCGCGCAGCCCGCCGTAAGGAGCACCAGCACCAGGTTGCGTGCAGCTTTCACGTCCCTCTCCTCAGCACCTCGATCCACATGCCCAGGGGATCCACCCGCACCCAGTCGCCCGTCTTGAGGACCTCGCGCGGGTGCGGCGTCCAGCCTTCGGTGATGGTGATGCCGGCGAACACGGCGCCCTGCACCATCACCGGGTTCGTCACCCCGAAGATGAACGCTTTCGGCGCGATTTTCTTCCATTGCAGGTCGTGGAACGCCCACCCCGCGGCGATGCCGCCCTTGGCGGTGGGGAAGAAGCACACCTTGTCCTTGATGTTCTCGCCTTCCAGCTTGTGCCCGGCCTTGGTGATGACGCCGCTCCAGCGGTCGAGGTCGTAGCGCGGAGAAAATCCCTCCTCGGACAGCAGCGCCATGCCCTCCACCGGCGGCCCGAAGGCCCGCGCCACCCGCAGGCGCGCCGCGCTCAACGC
>JAOTWE010000109.1 GCA_029863065.1 Betaproteobacteria bacterium | reverse complement strand
ATCATCTTCACCGCTGTCCAAGCAAGCACTCCCGCGCCGAAGTACACGATCACCGGGTAGCGTTCCAGGAAGCGGAGGAACAGCTGGCTACCGAAGATCACGATTGGGATGCTGATTACCAGGCCGAGGACCACCAGGCCGAAGTGGCCGTTCGCCGCGCCCGCGACCGCGAGCACATTGTCCAGACTCATCAGGACGTCGGCGGCAACGATGGTTTGCATCGCCTCCCAGAAGCCGCTCGCGGCTTCGACGTCTTCGCCGCCGCCAGCTTCGTTGTCGATGATCAGCTTGTAGGCGATCCACACCAGCAGCAGTCCGCCGACGAACATCAGGCCGGGGATCTTCAGCAGCCACACCACCACCACGGTAAGCACCGAGCGCCCGACCACGGCGCCCACCGTGCCCCAAACCACCGCCTTGGAGCGCAGCGGCGGCGGCAGATTGCGCGCCGCGAGCGCGATGACGATCGCGTTGTCGCCCGAGAGCACGAGGTTGACGACGATGATGGCGCCGAGCGCCGAGAAGAATTCGGGCGAGAAGAACTCCATGGAGGCTCCGGATCAGTTGTACAGCGCGTTCGGCAGCCAGGTCACGATGGCCGGGAACACGTAGACGATGGCCATGCAGATGATGACGATGACGAGGAACGGCAGGCAGCCGTTGAAGATCTGCGTGAGCAGCACGTGCTTCGGCGCCACGCCCTTCAGGTAGTACGCCGCCATTGCCATCGGCGGCGACAGGAACGCGGTCTGCAGGTTCAAGGCGACTAGCACGCCGAAGATCAGCGGATCGATGTGGAAATGCCCGAGCATCGGCAGGAAGATGGGCACGAAGATGATGATGATCTCGGTCCACTCGAGCGGCCAGCCGAGCAGAAAGATGATGAACTGCGACAGCAGCATGAAGCCGACCGGCCCCAGGTTCATGCCGAGTACCAGCTCCTTGATCAGGCCCTCGCCGCCCAGGTAGGCGAAGATCGAAGCGAAGGTCGAGGAGCCGACAAACAGCCAGCACACCATCGCCGAGGTGCGTGAGGTGAGAAACACCGCCTCGCGCAGCGCCTGCCAGGTGAACGAGCGGTAGGCGGCAGCGAGGAGCACCGCGCCGAAGGCGCCCACGGCCGCGGCCTCGGTCGGCGTCGCCAGCCCGAACATGATGGCGCCGAGCACCGACAGGATGAGCAGCGCGAGCGGCAGGAACGAGCGCGCTAGCATGCCGAGCAGCGTGCGCCAGTCCGCATCCCCCTTCTCGCGCGGCAGCGCCGGCGCCGTGCCGGGCCGGAACAGCGCGAGCCCGATCACGTACACGATATACAGGCCCGCGAGCAGGAACCCGGGCAGCAGCGCCGCGGCGTACAGCTTCACCACCGAGATGCTCGCCTGCGCCCCGTACACGATGAGCATGATCGAGGGCGGGATGAGGATGCCGAGGCACCCGCCCGCGCACACCACCCCGGACGCGAGGCGCGTGTCGTAGCCCGCCTTCAGCATCTGCGGGAACGCGAGCAGGCCCATCAGCGTCACCACGGCGCCGACGATGCCGGTGGCAGTGGCGAACAGCGCGCAGGTGGCGAGCGTCGCCACAGCGAGCGACCCCGGCACCCGTCGCAGCGCGATCTGCAGGCTCGCGAACAGGTTGTCGAGAATGTTCGCGCGCTCCACCATGTAGCCCATGAGCAGGAATAGCGGGATCGAGACCAGCGCGTCGTTGCTCATCACCGTGAACGTGTTCTGCGTGAGCAGATAGAACACGCGGTTGTCGAAGAACGCCTGGTCCGGCTGCCAGTAGGCGTAGTAGCCAAATGCGACGCCTAGCGCCATCAGCGTGAAGGCCACCGGGAAGCCGATCATGATGGTGCCAACGAGGATCCCCAGCATCACCAGCGCGACGACGGGATCGCTCATGCGGCCTCCTCGCCGCGCTCGCGCGCGGCTTTCTCCAGGATCTGCTTCTCGAGCTCCTCGACGTCGTGCAGGCGCGCGGACCAGTGCCCCTCGCGCAGGCAGATCACGCAGCGCAGCGTCTCGGCGAGGCCTTGCAGCAGGAGCAGTCCCGCGCCCAACGGGATCATCATCTTCAGGGGCTAGATCGGCACGCCCGCCGGGCTGTTCACGCTCACCTCACGGATGCGCAGCGACTCGGCGCCGTAGCCCCAGCCCGAGATCACCAGGGCGAGGATGCCGGGAAAGAAGAACCCGACGTACAGGATCAGCTCCACCCACGCCTGCGCGCGCGGCCGCCACAGGCGGTAGAACATGTCCGCGCGCACGTGCGCGGCGCGCGACAGCGTGTAGGCGCCCGCCATGTAGAACACGCCCGCGTACATGAGGTAGCTCATGTCGAAGGCCCAGCTCGTTGGGTCGTTGAGGACGTAGCGCACGAATACCTCGAAGCAGGTACCGAGCGTCAGGATGGCGATGCACCACGCGAAGGCGTGGCCGACCGTCTTGCTCAGTTGGTCGATGGCGAGGACGAACCGGTGCAACGGCGACTGCTGGTCTTGCATGTTCCACTCCCTTTGCGACGGCGCGCGCCGTCGCGGTGATCCGGACTACGGTCTAGAGCGTCGGATCAGGCCCGGGGCGGGCCGGTTGGGTCGGGAACGTGGTGGCGCGAGGCTGCGCGCGCGCTGCCGCGCGAGCGCTCGGTCAAGGTCAGCGCGACGGAGGAATCCCCGCGCGCCGGGCGCGGCGGACTCGCCGCCGCCGACGGCGGCGCGGGCTTTGCATGGGGCTTGCGGACCTCGGCGAGGACCGTGGCGGCGCCCTCGTCGGCGCCGTGGACCCACTGCCGGCTGTTGTCGAAGCCGCGGAAGGATCCGGCCTGCAGTCCCACGACGACCAGCAGGAGCGCGACGGAACGCACGACCCAGAGGCGATTCACGGCGGCGGATACTACTCGGTCGCCCCTTCGGCGTCCATGTGCAAGGTCAGGAGAGCACCCGGAGCGCCCCGGGAAGGATGTCGATTTCCAGACGGCAGGCCGCCTCGAAGGCGATTTCGCCGTCCGCCTCCACCAGCAGCGGCGCCTCCGACTCGATCACCACGCGCCGGGCCCGCACCAGCTTGAGCCGCGGGTCCCCCCCGTGCGTCCCGCGCAGGATGCGCGGCACGAGGCCGAGGATGGCCAGCCGCCCCAGCCGGTCGGCGATGAGCAGATCCAGCTCGCCGTCGTCCGCCCGGGCGTCCGGGCAGACTTGAAAGTTCCCGCCGAAGGCCCGGCCGTTCATGACCGCTATCATCGAGCTCGCTTGTGCGACGGGCTCGCCGTTGTCCAGCTGCAGCCGCAGATCGAGCTTCGGGAAGCGCACCAGGGTGAGGAAGAGCGCGCCCAGATAGGCGCCGATGCCCGTCAAGGGGCGCGGCACCCGGCGCACGTTGCGCGCAGCGTGCGCCCCGAAGCCGATGTCCATGCCGTTGGCGAAATAGCGTGTCGCGCCCGCCGTGATGCGTCCGGCGTCGAAGCGGCGCGTCACGCCGCGCGCGATGCGCTCGACCGGGTCGCCGGCGGGCAGCATCTTCGCGAAGTCGTCGCCGCTGCCCAGGGGCAGCACGCCGAGGGCGGCCGCTGCGCCGGACCTCAGCAACCCGTTCACGACCTCGTGCACCGTGCCGTCGCCGCCCGCGGCGATGACGGCGTCGCGTCTGGAAGCAGCCTGCGTTGCGAGGCGCTCGGCTTCGCCCGGCGCGGTGGTCTCCGCGACCTCGAACGCGACCCCTGCCCCTCGCAGCCGATCCGCGATGCGCGGCCACTCGCGGCGCAGCCGCCCGCGCCCGGCGACCGGGTTCACGATGACCAGGTGTTTCGTCAAGCGTCCTTGATGACGCCGCCCGCCTTGAGCTGCGCGATCTCGGCATCGGCGTAGCCGAGCGTGCGCAGGATCGCGCTCGAGTGCTCGCCGTGCGCGGGCGCTTCGTAGTTCGGCCTGGCCGGCTCGTCGCGGAACGCGATCGGCACGCCGAGGTGATCCCAGCCGCGCTCATCTTTCAGCAACATGCCGCGCGCCTTGAAGTGCGGATCCTCCAGCACCTCGGGCAGCGTCTTCATCGGCGCGAAGGCCACGTCGCGCCCCTTGAACCAGGCGACCCACTGCGCTTTCGTCTGCGTGCGAAAGGTCTGGCGCAGGAAAGCGCGCACCGGATCCTGCCCCGGGCCCGGCGGCAGCTTGCACAACTCTACGAGGTCGGGCCGTCCCAGCGGCTCGAGCAGGTTGCGCGCGAACTTGAGCTCCTGGCCCCCGAGCACGACGAAGTCGCCGTCCTTGGTCTCGTAGATGTTGTAGAGCGCGTTGCCGCCCAGCGTGCGCTCGGACCGGGGATCGGGCTGGCGCCGCTCGGTCATGGCGACGCCCATGTTGTTCGCAAGGCAGGCGAGCAGCGAGTCCGCCATCGCCATGTCGAGGTAATCGCCCTTCCCCGTCTCCTTGCGGCGCAGCAGCGCCATCAGCACGCCGGCGAGCGTCATCGTGGCGACGAGCATGTCGGCGTTGGCGAGCGCGGGGATCGCGGGCTTGCCGTCCCCGCCACGGCCGAGCGAGAGCACGCCCGTCAGCGCCTCGGTGCCGAGGTCGTGCGTCGCCAGCTCGCGGTAGGGCCCGCTCTGGCCGAAGGCGGCGATCGAGGCGTAGACGATGCGCGGCGCGCGCTTGGCCACCTGCGCGTAGCCGATGCCGAGGCGGTCCACGACGCCCGGGCGGAAAGACTCGAGCAGCACGTCGGACTTTTCGGCGAGGCGCATCAGGACCTCCACGCCGCGCGGGTCCTTGAGGTTCAGCGCGAGGCTCCGCTTGCCGCGCTGCGTGTTGACGAAGTACACGCTGACGCCGTCGCGCTTCGCGCCGATCTCGCGCGTGGGTTCGCCTTCGTCGATCGACTCGACCTTGATCACCTCGGCGCCGTGATCGGCCATGTGCTGGGTGGCGAGCGGCCCCGGCAGGAAGCGCGTGAGGTCGACGACGCGCACGCCTTGCAACTTCATCAGACCGCCTTCGCCGCCTTGAGCGCCGCGATCTCGGCCGCGCCGTAGCCGAGCTCCTCAAGCAGCGCGTCGGTATGCTCGCCGAGCTTCGGCGCGGGCCTGGCCGGAAGCGGCTCGCCGATGCGAAACGGGCTCGCCACGAGCTTGAAGCCCGGCTTGTCGGGATGGTCGAACACCTGCACGCCGCCGCGCTCGACGAAGTACGGGTTGTCGAGGGCCTGCGGCAGGTCGTAGACCGGGCCGCAGGGGATCGTGCCGCGCAGCTTCGTCATCCAGTGTTCCGTGACCTGCTTCGAGAACTCCGCGTCGAGCACCTTCGTCAACGCGTCGCGATGCTCGCGCCGCGCCGCGAAGTCGGGGTATTTCGCCTTGAGATCGCCGCGGCCGAGCGCGTCGGCGAGCATCTCCCAGAAGCGCTGCGTCTGCGCCATGACGAAGATCCAGCCGTCCCGGGTGCGGTAGAGCTGCGAAGGCGCGATGAACGGGTGCGCCGAGCGCGCGACGCGTTCCGTCGCCAGCCCGTCGTTCAGGTACCAGGCCGCCGGGTAGTTGAGCAGGTGCATGGCCACGTCGTACAGCGACACGTCGAGGTCGCGACCGCGGCCGCTGTTGCGCGCTTCGAGTATTCCGGCGAGCAGCGCGAGCGCGCACGTCGTGCCGGTCGAGTAGTCGACGATCGACAGCCCCATGCGCGCGGGCGGTCCTTCCGGCTCGCCGGTGAGGCAAAGAAAGCCCGCTTCGCCCTGCATCAGGTAGTCGTAGCCCGGCCAGGATTTCCTCGCGCCGTCGCGCCCGTAGGCCGAGAGGTGCGCGCAGACGAGCTTCGGGTTGGCGCGCGCGAGGTCCTGGTGGCGCAGGCCGAGCTTTTCGGGCTGATCGCCGCGCAGGTTGCTGATCAGCCCGTCGGCGCTGGCGGCGAGCCTGGCGAGGACTTCCCTGCCTTTCGGGTGCTTGAGGTCGAGCGTGAGCGACTTCTTGTTGCGGTTGAGCGACTGGTAGAAGACGCTGTCGTCCTTGCCCAGGAAGAACGGTCCCACCGCGCGCGACACGTCGCCGCCTTCGCGCGGCTCGACCTTGATCACTTCGGCGCCGAGGTCGGCGAGGTGCGCGCTGCCGAACGGCCCGGCACCGTACACCTCCACGGCGATGACGCGCACGCCCGCGAGCGGCAGCATCAGGCCGGGTGCCGCGCGATGAGCTGCTTGGCGATGATGATGCGCTGCATCTCGTTGGTGCCTTCGCCGATGCACATGAGCGGCGCGTCGCGGTAGTAGCGCTCTACGTTGAACTCGGTGGAGTAGCCGTAGCCGCCGTGGATGCGCACCGCCTCGATGGAGTTCTCGAGCGCCGCCTCCGAGGCGAAGTACTTGGCCATGCCGGCCTCCATGTCGCAGCGCTCGCCCGCGTCGTAGGCGCGCGCCGCGTTCTCGACCAGGAGCCGCGCCGCCTCGCAGCGCGTCGCCATTTCGCCGAGCTTGAGCTGAATCGCCTGGTGCTCGCAGATCGGCTTGCCGAAGGTCTTTCGCACCTGCGCGTACGCCACCGAGTCCTTCAGCGCCGCGTTGGCCACGCCGACGCCGCGCGCGGCGACGTTGATGCGCCCCAGTTCCAGACCGCCGATGGCGTGGTGAAAGCCCTTGCCCTCCACGCCGCCGATGAGATTCGCCGCGGGCAGGCGGTAGTCCTCGTAAATGAGCTCGGCCGAGTCGATGCCCTTGTAGCCGAGCTTTTCCAGCTTCTTCGACACCCGGAACCCGGGCCCCTTCTCCGCCAGGAACATGCTCATGCCCTTGTGGCGCGGCTGGGCGTTCGGGTCGGTCTTCACCAGCAGCGCGAAGCACGAGCCCTTGATGCCGTTGGAGATCCAGGTCTTGGTGCCGTTGACGACGTAATCCTTGCCGTCCTTTATCGCGCGCGTGCGGATCGCCTGCAGGTCGGTGCCGCAATCGGGCTCGGTGAGCGCCAGGCCGCCGCGCACCTCGCCCGTGGCGAACTTCGGCAGGAACTTCTTCTTTTGCTCCTCGGTGCCGTAGCGCGCCACCGCCGCCGCCATGATGAGGTGCGAGTTGAAGATGCCGGTGAGCGACATCCATACTTCCGAGATCTGGGCGACGATCTTGGCGTAAGTCGAGGCCGGCAGCCCGAGGCCGCCGTACTCCTGCGGGATGGTGGCGCCAAACAGGCCCAGCGCCTTCATCGTTTCGACCATCGACTCCGGGTACTCGTCCTTCTTTTCCAGTTCGCGCGCCTTCGGGCGCACGTCGCGCTCGAGCCATTTGCCGATTGCATCGAGGATCTGGGTTTCTTCTGCGGTGTTCATGGGCGCTTGGGGACCAGTACGGAACGTTTGAAGGTCATGACCGTAGTGCCGTCCTGCTTCCAGCCGCGCGTCGCCACGGTGACGATGCCCTCCGTGGGACGCGACTTGGACTCGCGCTTCTCCAGCACCGTCGATTCGGCGTACAGCGTGTCGCCGTTGAACACCGGCGCCGGCATGACTATGTCGGTCCAGCCGAGGTTGGCGACCGCGCGCTGGCTGACGTCCGCCACGCTCATGCCGACCACCACCGCCAGCGTCAGTGCGCTATTCACCAGCGGCTTGCCGAACTCGGTCTGCTTCGCGTATTCCTCGTCGAAATGGATCGGGTGCTGGTTCATGGTGAGCAGCGTGAACCAGGTGTTGTCGGCCGCGGTGAGCGTGCGGCCCGGCCAGTGCTTGTAGGTGTCGCCTACGGCGAAGTCTTCGTAGTAGCGGCCTGCGCCCACGGCGCCTACTTCTTCCAATTCGGCGGGCGCTTGTCGATGAAGGCGTCCATGCCCTCGCGGCCTTCCGCGTGCGCGAAGTCGGACGCGATCACCTGCCCGGCGAGCTCGTAGGCCTTCTCCAGGCTCATGTCCATCTGCTGGTAGAAGCCGCGCTTGCCCGCGGTAAGGGTCGCCGGCGGCTTGGCGGCGAGCTTCGCCGCGAGCTCCTGCGTCGCCGCATCGAGCGCCTCGGGCGCCACGACCCTGTTCACGAGCCCCCACTGCATCGCCTGCTGCGGGCCGATGACGTCGCCGGTGAGCAGCATCTCGAGCGCGTGCTTGCGCAGCAGATTGCGTCCCACGGCGACACCGGGCGTCGAGCAGAAAAAGCCCCAGCTCACGCCCGAGGTCACGAACTTGGACGTATCGGAAGCCACCGCCAGGTCGCACTGCGCCACCAGCTGGCAGCCGGCGGCGGCGGCCGCGCCCTGCACCTTGGCGATCACCGGCTGCGGCAGCTTCGGGATCGTCGCCATCATGCGGCTGCAGGTCGCGAACAGCTCGGCGATCTTCGGCTGCTCCTTCAGCGCCCGGATCTCCTTCAGGTCGTGGCCGGCGCAAAAGCCCTTGCCCGCGGCGGCGATCACCACTACGCGCACGCTTGCGTCCCTGGCGATGGCATCGAAGGCGGATTGCAGCGCGGCGAGCATCTCGCTGGTCAGCAGGTTCATCTGCTGCGGCCGGTTCATCGTGAGCGTGGCGATGCCGTCGTGGTCTTCGCGCAGCAGCACGGGTGGCTCCCCGACTTTCAATACGGCGCTCATGGCGTTCTCCTTACTCGATGGCGGAAGCCGAACGGGCCTTCTCGCGCAGCACGAACTTCTGGATCTTGCCGGTCGAGGTCTTCGGCAGCTCGCCGAACACCACGGCGCGCGGCGCCTTGAATTTCGCCAGCTGGCCGCGGCAGAACTCGATCAGCTCGGTTTCGCTCACCTGCGCGTCGGGCTTGAGCTCGACGAAGGCGCACGGCGTCTCGCCCCACTTCTTGTCCGGCCGCGCCACCACCGCGGCGGCGAGCACCGCGGGATGGCGGTAGAGCACGTCCTCGACCTCGAGCGAGGAGATGTTCTCGCCGCCCGAGATGATGATGTCCTTGGAGCGGTCCTTGATCTTCACATAGCCGTCGGGATGCGTCACCGCCAGGTCGCCCGAGTGGAACCAGCCGCCGGCGAACGCCGCCTGCGTCGCCTTCGGGTTCTTGAGATATCCCTTCATGGTGATGTTGCCGCGGAACATGATCTCGCCCATGGTCTCGCCGTCGGCGGGCACGGGCTTCATGGTCTCGGGATCCATCACCCTGAGGCCCTCCTCCATCAGATAGCGCACGCCCTGGCGAGCGTTCAGGCGCGCGCGCTCGGAGATGTCCACCGCCTGCCATTCCTCGTGCTTGGCGCACACCGTCGCCGGGCCGTAGGTCTCGGTCAGGCCGTAGACGTGCGTGATGTCGAAGCCGAGCTTCTCCATCCCTTCGATCATCGAGGCCGGCGGCGCGGCCGCCGCCACCATCGCGGACACCCTGTGCCGGATGCCCTGCTTCATCGCCTCCGGCGCATTGACGAGCGTCGCATGCACGATCGGCGCGCCGCAGTAGTGCGACACCTTGTGCGCCTTGATCAGCTCGAAGATCTTCGCGGCTTCTACTTTCCTCAGGCAGACGTTGGTGCCGGCGTTCGCCGCCATCGTCCAGGGAAAGGTCCAGCCGTTGCAATGGAACATCGGCAGCGTCCACAGGTACACGGCGTGGTGCGGCATGCCCCAGGTGACGATGTTGCACACGGCGTTGAGATACGCGCCGCGGTGGTGGTAGACCACGCCTTTCGGGTCGCCGGTAGTGCCCGAGGTGTAGCTGAGCGAGATCGCCTGCCACTCGTCCTCGGGCCAGTGCCAGGCGTACTCCGGGTCGCCTTCCTT
>JAOTWE010000003.1 GCA_029863065.1 Betaproteobacteria bacterium | reverse complement strand
CCGATGAAATCACGCACGATGCCCTCGGGCAGGGGATCGAGCCCCTGCTCGGCGAGCATCGCGTTGACCGCGGCGGCGAGATCCGGCGCGGTGTCGAGAAGCGTGCCGTCCAGGTCGAGGAGGACGGCTTTCGTGACCCCGGCTAGAACTTCCACCCCCACGAGATGCCGAGGGAGTCCTGGGACATCGTTAGGGTCTCGGTGCCGCCGACATTGAAGTAGGGGTTGGTCGCGGGCCCCGATGTCGAATTCTCGAATGCGTGCATGTACGCCATAGTGATTTCCGACCCGCGTTCCAGCGTATAGGTGAAGCCAAGTGTGAGGTGGTCGGTGACGACGCCCGGCGCGAGAATGTTGAAGGTCACATCGCGTGCCTGCACCGGGTTGTCGGTGCGGTTGTAGCCCGCGCGCAGCAGCAGCTTGCTGTCCCACTGGTACTCCACGCCCAGCTTGATTACGCTGACATCGTCCCAGCCAAAGCCGATACTTGAGCCGCTGGCGCCGAGACAGCCGGAGCCGACGCCCGGGCCCGCCGGGAAGGTCGGCGCACAGCCGCTCTGGTTGCTCGGGTTGCCGACCGAGGCCACCTTGCTGTAGTTGATGCGCTGGTAGTCGGCCGCGACGGTCAGCTTCGGCGTGGCCTTGAACGCGACTCCAAGGTTGTAGTTGTCCGGGATGTCGAAGTCACCGTGCTCGGCGAACAGGCCGCGGTACTTCTCGAACTCCTGCATGTTGATCTTGGTCGAGTAGGCGGCGCCGAAGGAGACATCCGGCGAGAGCTGCGCGTAGTAGCCGAAGCGCGCGCCGAAGCCCCACGAGTCGTCGTAGCCGTTGTTCGTGAGGTTGGCGGGATCGGAAGAGATCGCCATGAACGGCTGCAGGCCGTAGGCCTTGAAGCGCTGGTAGGCGATGAGCGGCGCGATGCCGAGCGATGACTGGCCGCCGCCGATCTTGCGCGCGAGGGTGGGCGCGATGATGAGTTGCGTCAGGTCCACGCCAAGGCTGCCAGAGCCACATAGCAAATTCGCTGCGGCCGGCCCACAACGTCCCGCGGGGATCGTGTCGCCGGAGTATTCCGTGTTCATCCCGCCATTGCCGTACACCGTGACGCCAAACGACATGTCGGGCGCAATCATCCGGTTGTAGCCGAACTCTGGAATGAGAAAGCTGCTGACGCCATTGCCGTCCGCGGCACCGTCAACGTTGCCGAAACCCAGCCCCGTGCTGCCCGCGCGGCTCGCCGAGCGGTCCGGCTGGAACCAGTCGACGCCCAGGTCCGTGCGACTCCCGGCAAACACCATGGTGGCCGGGTTGTTCGCGCCGCCGAAGCTGTCGCTGGTCGTGGCGGTGGAGGCGCCGGCGCGGCCCTTCGCCTTCATGCCGTAGCCGTGGGAAAAGTAGCCATCGGTGGCGAGCGCCACGCACGGCGCGAGTGCCGCGGCGGTGGCCGCGGCGAGCAGGATCTTCCTCATGATTTCCCCTCTCAGATAAACAGGCTCACATCCGCGTCGCGCGCCATCGGCAGGAACGTCGCGGCGCCGACGTAGTCCTTCACTTCCGGCATGAAATCGTCGCGCGAATAACCGAACAGGTCGACCGTCATCTGGCAGCCGATCAGGATCACGCCGCCCTCGACGCAGGCGCTGCGCAACTCTTCGACGCCGGCCACGCCCTTGTTGTGGATGGTCTGCTTCATGAGCGTCGTCGCCATGCTTTCGAACCCGGGCACGATGGCCTGAACGGCGTTCGGGATGTTCCAGTTGATGTGCTTGAACCACTCCGGGCCGAAGGGCATCTTCATCGGCATGCCGGGGTTGCCGAGCGGGCTCACCTTCAGGTCGCCCAGATCCTTCTTCAGCAGGTTGAGGCCGTAGAACGTGAAGAACATGGAGACGTTCCAGCCGAGCGCGGACGCGGTGGAGGCGAGAATGAAGGGCGGATAGGCCCAGTCGAGCGTGCCCTTCGTCGCAATGATGGTCATCGAGGGCGTCTGCTTCGCGCGCAGCTCGGCGAGCTTCTTCGGCAGCAGCGCGTCGAGGCGCTCGTTGATGAGACGGTCGAGATCAGATGCGTCGGACATGGATACTCCTTTGACGGCAGACTAATACTGGGTGGGAGTATGCGCCAAGTATTTCCCCTGATGGTGGCGAGGAAATCCTTTATGCGGCAGCGCATCATACGGCGCAAGGCGCCCGCATACCCGGCGGTGTATATTGCCGCGCATGCCCAAGCCGACCATGCACGACGCGGAAGCCAAGAAGGCGATGGACGTGCGCCTGGCGCGCATCGAGGGCCAGGTGCGGGCGGTGCGCCGCATGATCGCGGAGGACGAGCCCTGCGGCGACATCGCCCAGCAGCTCGCCGCCGCGCGCAAGGCGCTCGACCGCGCCTTCTACGAGATGGTGTCCTGCATGATCCGGCAGGAGCCGTTTTCGGGCGAAAAGGCGCGCCGCGCGCACGCCGAGGAAGTGGCCGAGCTGCTGGCGCGCTTCGGCTGATGACTTTGACGGACTGAACGATTAGGATTTGCCCATGAACTTCGACAAAGAACTCGACGCCCGCGGGCTGAACTGCCCGCTTCCCATCCTGCGCGCGAAGAAGGCGCTCACCGACATGCAGTCGGGGCAGGTGCTCAAGATTGTCGCCACCGACCCCGGGTCGGTGAAGGACTTCCAGGCGTTCGCCAAGCAGACCGGCAACGACCTGCTGCAGCAGGCCGAGGCGGAAAAGGAATTCGTCTTCTTCCTGAAGCGCAAGTAGCCGCTTGCGCGGCCGCTAGGCGACGCTGCCGAACCCCTTGTCGGTGGCGCCCGCCGGCGCCTTGAGCCCCGCGATGCGGCAGCCTTGCGCCACGGGGCCGCCGGGAAAGAGCAGATAGAGGCGCTTGATGCCGCCCTGGCGGTGGAACTTCTCCTCCAGGGCATCGTGCAGCTCGCGCAGATTGACGGCGGCGGCTTCGTGCCTCGCGTAGTACTCATGCAGCGCGCGCAGCGCCTCCCAATGCTCCTCGCCGAGCTCGAGGCCTTCGCGCCGCGCGGTCTCCGCGGCGAGCGCCGCCGTCCAGCCCGCCGGCGCATGCGGAAACCGGGGGTCCTTTGCGGCGTCGCCCTTGCCGATGAGCTCATCCATCAGGCTGGTCATGTCGTGATCCTCCAGGATTCCGCGTCAGCGCTTGCGGATATGGAACACGTACTCGCCCGGCGCGCTCTCGCGCGCATCGGCCAGTTCCAGGCCGGTCGCCTTCACCCAGCTGCGCACGTCCGCGCGGATGCCGGGGCAATCGCTGACGAGCTGCAGCACTTCGCCTTTGCGCAGGCCGTTGAGCAGCTTCTTCGCCTCGATGACGGGGCCCGGACAGGTGGCGCCGCGCATGTCGAGAACGGCGTTGGGCGAGATGCGCCGCGCCTTGCCCTTGCGGATGTAATACGCGGTCCCGCCCCGTGCCCGTTTCTCGATCTTCAGGATTTCGACGTCGGCATACTTGGGCCAGGAATGCAGGTCGTCGCGGGTCGCCGGGCAGTCGGAAATCAGCAGCAGCACTTCTCCCGCGAGCAACCCGTCGAGCACTCGGCGCGCGCCGAGCATGGGCCCGGGGCAGGCGGCGCCCTTCATGTCGAGCGTGACGTGGGCCTTCGGGCGGGTGGACTTGGCCATACCGGCGGGCAAACGAAGCGATGCTAAAGTAAGTATAACCGCCCCAAGATGATGCGCAATCTTCCGCAACTGGCGAGCGTGGTGCAGCGCAATTGCGACATCTCCGATGCGCGCCACGCGGGCGACTATGGCCTGTGCACCTTTCTCCTGAAGATGCGCGAGTACTACCGCTGGGAGAACGAGCTGCCGTTCGCGCGCGCGCTGCCCAAGGAGGAACTGGGCGACTGGCTGAAGACGCGCGAGCAGGCTTGGGACCGGATCGAGGCCGAGCAATTCGCGCCGCTGCCGCTTCACGCAGGCGCGCTCGACCCGTTCGATGCCGAAACCGCCAACCGCGAGCTGCTGCCGCAAGGCTGCGTCTACAGCGCGGGCTACGGGCGCATGCAAAAGCCGATGTTCTTCCTCGGCAAGCTGCTGCGCGTAGAGGAGCGCGCCGGCTTCACGATCCGCATCTCCTCCTGCGAGTACGCGCGCGAGCTCGCCGCGCCGCCGGCGATGCTGCAGGGGCGGACCATCTTCGTGCGCCTGGAGTCGGTGCGCCGCTACCTGTGGGAAAGGATCGAGGAGTGGCAGTGGCGCAAGCAGGGCGGTCCCATGGCGCACGCCCTGGCGCACTACGATTTCATCGCCGACCCGGAAAGCGCGCTCGCGCGCATGGCCGACCACGAGATGGAGACCATGATCCTGCACGAGGTCGGGGAGGCGATGGCGGGCGAGATGCTCGGCGAGGCCTGGGGCGAAATGGCGCTCTCGCTATCGCGCACGCACCACGAGCCGGTGGCACGCGCCGTGCGCGACCTCCTGGCCGACTGCCTCTCGACGCTGCCGGGCCTCATCGAGCGCGCCAACCTGCCGGCGCTGCACTTCTACTTCGCCACCTTCGATGCGCCACGCCGCCAGCTGTTCCCGCAGGCGCTGGAGGCCTATGAGGATTATGTGCGCTGCGGCTCCTTCGAGCGGCTGCGGCACATCGTGGGCGAGGGCAAAGAGCGCTGGCTGGAGTGCGCGCGCGGCCTGCTCGCGCTCAACCCGGCTGCGCGCGAGGCGGCACTGGCGTCCCTGCTGCCACCGTCTGCTCGATGAGCTTCGCGACGAGGCGCACCATCTCCGGCGCCTCGATGTCCATTATCTGCTCGACCACCCACTTGTTGTCGCCGCCCGCCATGGCATCGGCGACTTTGGTGGCGAAAAAGCGCAGGCAGGGATAGCCCGGCTCCGCGCCGCGGTACTCGAAGCCGGCGTACTCCGCGAAGCGCTCGTTGAGCCGGTCGATGAAGGGCTTGCAGTATTCCCCGGGCCCGACGAGGTCGCGCTGATTGTTCTCCATGGTCGCCGCGAGGTGCCGGACCACCTCGCCGATGAGCGCGGCACGCTCGGCCTCGCTCAGTTTGCCGTACACCGCGCGGTCGGCGAGCTGGACGAGAAAGGCGATGAACTCGGTGATCACCTCGGTCGTCATCCGATCCGAGCCGAAGCGGAAGCCTTCCTTTTCCATGTGCCTGAAGATCTCGAGCGCGATCTTCCAGACGTTGGCGCCGATGACGCCGGCGCGCTCGGCGAGCGTGCGCTCGCCCTTCTTGCGCCAGCGCGTTTTGACCAGCGCAATCTGCGGGCGGCTGCTGAGGATGGCCATGCAGGGGATAATAGACGCGGGAGCCCATCATGTCAGGACTGGATATGGAGATGGCGAGCGGCGTCGCCGCCTTCGAGGCGAAGGAGTTCGCGCGCGCCCTGCAGCTGCTGCAGCCGCTCGCCGAACGCGGCAGCGCCGAGGCGCAGTACCGCGTCGCGATCATGGCGCAGGTCGGCCTGGGGGTGGTGAAGAACTGCGCGAACGCGGTGAAGTGGATGCGCGCCGCCGCCGAGCAGGGTCATGGGCCGGCGCAGCACGGCCTGGGCTTCATGTACTTCCAGGGCGAATGCACCAAGGCCGACCACGCCGAAGCGGCGCGCTGGTTCCGGTTGGCCGCCGAGCAGGGGCTCGCCGGCTCGCAATCGATGCTCGCGACGATGTACGAGAAGGGCCTCGGGGTCGGCGCCGACGCCGCCGAAGCCGCGAAGTGGCGCGCGCTCGCCGAGCGCGCTACTTCCTGATCCAGGCCTCGAAGCCGCCTTTCTTCTTCTCCATGCCGGCCGCGTAGCCGGCTTCGTAGGCTTCGTTGACGCGCTGCTCCTCGCGCTTGGGGTTGTGCAGGAAGCCCGACGCCCAGCCGTTGATGTACTCGGGGTCGACGTGCTTCTTCTGCATCTGGTCGATGGCGTCGTAGTAGGGGGTGTTCGTCATGCGTGCTCCTGTAAACTTTGGGCCGAATCGATATTATGCAATTCAAGGTCGTCATCGGCGAGCAGGTCTACGCCATCGAGCTCCCCGACGACCTGCTGCGCGACTCGGCCGGGTTCCACGACAAGCTCGACCGCGACATGGACCGCGGCTGGCAGATGAGCCGCGAGTTCGTCGAGCGCCCCGACCGGCTGCAGCGCTGCCAGATCGTCGCCGACCGGCTGCTCAGCAGCCTGACCACGGGCAACGAGGCGACGGCCATGCTGATGGCCGGCTACATCGTGCTGCGCATGCCGGGGGCGGTGGGCGTCGACATCGACGCCGCCGGCGAGATGCAGAACACCGAGCTGCTCTACGCCTAGGCGATGGCGCTCGCCGACGCGCGCATTCGCGAGGTGAAGCCCTTGAGCTTCATCTACGAGAAGGAGCGCGCGCTGCCGGCGGACGTGTGCCTGGAGGCGATCCGGCGCTTCGAGGCCTCCGTCGACCAGCAGGCGCCGGGGCGGATCGGCCAGGCGGGCGAGATCGCGCCGCAGGTCAAGCGCTCGACCGACCTGCGCATCAGCGGGCGCGACGAGTGGCGCGACATCGACCGGATTCTTTCGCAGCAGCTCGTGTCTAGCTTCAATGCCTTCGCGCTGGAGTTTCCCTTCTTCGCCGCCAACAAGTTCAAGGACATCGGCTACAACCTGCAGCGCACCCTGCCGGGGGAGTACTACCATTGGCACGTCGACGCGGGGCCGGGGGAGTTCAGCTCGCGGCAGATGGTCGCCATCTGGTACCTGAACGACGTTCCGGGGCCGGGCGGCGAGACGGAGTTTCCGCTGCAGGAGGTTCTGGTGCGGCCGGCGCAGGGGAAGCTCCTTTTGTTTCCGCCGTTCTGGACCCACGTGCATCGCGGCGTCACGCTGGAGAAGGGCGTCAAGTACATTGCCACCACCTGGGTCTGTTTCGCCTGAGGCCGAATGCTGCTCAGAATCCCTGCTGTCCTCAAGCCCGACGAGCTGCAGCTGGCGCGCAGCCTGCTGGCGGACGCGACCTTCGTAGACGGCAAGCTTTCGGCCGGCGCCGCCGCGCGGCGCGTGAAGGCGAACGAAGAGCTGGCGCGCGGCGCGGCGGAGATCGAGCGCCTCGATCGAGTGGTGATGGGCGCGCTCACGCGCCACCCGGCGTATCGCGGCGGCGCGCTGCCTTTGCACGCCGCGAGCCCGATGTACGCGCGCTACCGGCCGGGGATGGTGTACGGCGAGCATCTCGACGATCCGATCATGGGTACCGGCGGCGTGCTGTACCGGTCGGATGTCGCGGTGACGGTGTTTCTGAGTTCGGCTGAAGAGTACGATGGCGGCGAGCTCGTTGTGAGTACGGTTGCCGGGGAACAGCAGGTGAAGGGCGCGGCGGGCGACGCGGTGCTCTATCCGGCGAGCACGATTCATCGTGTGAGCCCGGTGACGCGGGGCGAGCGGCTGGTGGCGGTGACCTGGGTGCAGAGCCTGGTGCGCGATCCGGCGCGGCGCGAGTTGCTTTACGGACTCAACCTGGCGCGCGAGAAGCTGCTCGCCACTGCGCCCGAGGCGGAGGAAACCGCGCAGGTGAACGCGGCTTACCTGAATTTGATCCGCATGTGGTCGGACATCTGAGGCCTTAATGAGCGATCCGCAACAGTCTGTCGAGGCGCGCATCCTGCAGGCGGTGAAGATGACGCTCGCGGCGGTGATCAAGGACACGGCGACGCCGCACGGCATGCGCCATCCGCTTTCGGACTCGACCATCGAGGACCTGCGCCAGTGCCTGGCACTGATCAGCGCGCGCGAGCGCGAGCTGGCCGAGGCGGCGGGCGGGGTGAAGGAGGCGCGGCCGCGCTATGTCGACGAGCCGCGTACGGAGTCGGTGGTGCGGCTGCATCCGCGCAAGCCTACGGAGGAGAAGTAGCCGTGGCGACGGTGGAAGGCAGCTGCAGCGCGCTCGAGCCCTACGCGCTACGCGTGCTCGGGGACAGCATGGAGCCGGAGTTCGCCGACGGCTGCGTCGTCATCGTCGATCCGGGGTATGCGCCGAAGAACGGGGGTTACGTGGTGGTGGAGTATGCGGGGGATGTGTTTTTTCGGCAGTTGGTGTACGACGGCGAGCGGCGGTTCTTGAAGCCTCTCAATCCCAAGTACGGCAGCTTCGAGCTGACGCCGCCTTACACCATTCGCGGGGGTGTGGTGCAGCGGGTGGGGAGGAGGCGGGCGGAGCGGAAGCACTACGAGTGAAGCGTCTGCTTCCGGCCAGGAGCGGTCGTTCAGCCTTCCGGGACGCGGTCACCCCGGCAAGACCACAGTTACCGCGCTGCAACTCCCACGGCGGCGCCGGATCCGGATTCGCTCAAACGCTCGAGACGATAGCCGTAGTTGTAGATCGGCGCGATCCTGTAGCCCGACGCCGAGTCCAGATCGAGCTTCTTGCGGATCTGGCTGACGTGGGTGTCGACGGTGCGCGTGGCAAGCTCGCCCATTCGCCCCCAGACGGTCTCCTGCAAATGGCCGCGCGAAAGCAGGCGGCCAACGTTGCGAAAGAGCATGGCCGCGAGGTCGAACTCCTTGGGGGTCAGTTCGACCCGCAAATCGCCGCGCCGGATCTCCCCTTTCGACAGGTCGATCTCGAATGGTGGCGCAGCGATCAGATTCTCTTTGGCCGCCGGGTAGGCGCGGCGCTGAAGCGCGTTGACGCGCGCGTTTAGCTCTTGGTTGCGCACGGGTTTGATCATGTAGTCGTCGGCACCGGCTTCGAGTGCAAAAACGATGTCCTCTTCCGTGTCGCGGATCGTGACGAATAGGATCGGCACGGTCGTCGAGACGTTCCCGCGGATCCAGCGCAATACGTCGATGCCCGAGACGTCGGGGACCTGCCAGTCGAGCACGTAAAGGTCGAAGCTTTCGCGCGCCGCCTCGCGCATGATCTCGCACCCCCACAGATAGCCGTGCAGGTCGTGCCCACGGTCGGAGAGAAATCGTTTCAGCAGAGCAAGCTGGTCGGGATCGTCTTCGAGGATCGCAATACGCATGGGTCACGTCCGTTTGGGCTCTTACCGAGCGTTTTCGGGGGTAGACCCCCAAACACTAGAGTTACCAATCTATTATCTAACCATCCGCCGTCGGAGCAAATATGGGTCGTTCTCCCCTCAATGCTAAAGCGAGTAACACCCCGCAGACGGGGTCGGAGTGCGCGTATGGAAAGGCCGCGTGGCGTCAAACCAAACAAAGTCTCCTAGTTACTTAACTTTGCTGGCAACGTCTTGAGCTGACCGTTCTTTTGTACCAGGACCATTGTTACTTTACTGCACCATCACCGGCTGCGCGAGCATGAGAGGGTGCGGGCTACAGGCCGCCGGTGCCGGCGGCCTGTAGCCAAGCGAACTGTGGGGCCTGATCTGGTTGTATTCGCTGCGCCAGCGCTCGATCACGATGCGAGCCTCGTTCAGGCTGTAGAAGATTTCGCCATTGAGCAGTTCGTCCCTGAGCGTGCCGTTGAAGCTCTCGCAGTAGCCATTCTCCCAGGGACTGCCTGGTGCGATGTAGAGCGTCTTGGCGCCGATCCGCTGCAGCCACTCGCGTAGCGCTTTGGCGGTGAATTCAGGGCCGTTGTCCGAGCGGATGTGCTCGGGGATTCCTCTGGTGAGCATGACCTCGGCCAAGAGCTCAATCACCTCCTGGGCGCCGATGCTCCTTGCCACCAGGATCGCCAGGCACTCCCGCGTATGCTCATCGATCAGCGTAAGCAGGCGAACCGGCCGACCGTCATGGGTCCAGGTGGTCACGAAGTCATAGCTCCAAACGTGGTTCGCCTGCTCGGCCCGTAGCCGCACGCAACTGCCGTCGTTCAACCACAGCCTTGCTCGGGGCTTTTGCTTCTTGGGCACCTTCAGCCCTTCCTTCCTCCAGATCCGGCTCACCCGGTCCTTGCCCACGCGCCAGCCGCCCAGCTTGAGCATTCCCGTGATCATCCGGTACCCGTAGCGCCCGTACTGGCAGGCAAGACCCACAATCGCCTGCGTAAGCAGGTCCTCGTTGGCACGCACCGTTGGTACATAGCGCTGCGTGCCGCGCGGCTGCGCAAGCACCGCACAGGCCTTTCTCTCCGACACCCCGTATTTGCCCCGAGCATGTGCCACGGCCTTGCGCCGCCGCTCGGGGCTTAGAAGTTTCCCTCGGCCACGTCCTTCAGGATCGCCTTCTCAAGGGACAGGTCCGCCACCAGCTTCTTCAGCCTCTGATTCTCCCGCTCCAGATCCTTCAGCTTCTTCGCCTGGTTGGCCTTCAGGCCCCCGTACTCCTTGCGCCAGCGGTAGTACGTGACATCCGTAACCCCGGCATCTTTACACGCCTGTGCAATAGACTTCCCGCCTGCCTGCCGCACTTCGATCTGCCGCAGCTTCGCCACCACCTGCTCGGGACTGAACTTCTTGTGTGCCATCTGCCTGATCCTTCTTCCAAGTTGAACTCTACAACTCTCAACCTGGTACAGAAAAGGCCGGTCAGTTCACTCGCGCCGAACCCGGATTTCGATCCGGCCCTGAAGCAGGAAGGCGTCACCTGTGCCGGCTGCCATCTGCGCGAGGGCAGGATTCTGGGGCCGAGGGGCAGCCCGAACGCACCGCACCCGGTCGAGAAGTTCTCCGATGCCAATGCCTTGTGCATGCGCTGCCACGTCGTTCAAGGCGAGCGCTGGGACACTTTTTATCGCCTGCCGCCCTGCGGGACCATTGCCGAGATCGAGGTCGGGCAAGGTCGCCTCAAAGGCCGCAGCGGGGAGTACCTGGTGCGCAGTCCGGCCGCCGCGGGCTGCGTGCAATGCCACATGCCCGCGCTTGAGCGCCCGCTCGTTGAAGGCGGCAGCGCGCGATTGGTACGCCGTCACACCTGGCGCGGCGGACACGATCCGCAGATGGTGCGCTCGGCTCTTACTGCCTCGTTTTCGGATTCAATCGCTTCTGGCGGCGGGCGCATCGCCGCGCTGGTGCTGGAGAACACCGGCGCCGCGCATTTCCTTCCCACAGGGACCCCGGATCGCCACCTGACGGTGCGACTGCGCGCGCTCGATGCCGGTGGTCGGGTGTTGCGCGAGACGACCGATACGCTTGAGCGCACCATCCTGTGGCGGCCGTTCATCGTGGATCTCTGGGATACGCGCCTGGCGTGGGGCGAGCGGCGACGCTACACACTTGATGTGCCTGCTCGCGCGGCGACGATCGAGGCGCAGGTACGCTATCACCTGCTCGCCGAATCGCGTCGCAAGCGCATCGGCTACGAGCCGACGGCGCCCATCTCCTACGTCGTGTTCGATCAGCGCCGCGACATCGGATTGGGGACAGCAGGCGGCTCGCAATCCGGACCGGGTGGACCGAAAAGGTGATCGCGCTCCGAGCGGCGCGCGTCAGTACCCGCCCTTGCGCAGGC
Source organism: Betaproteobacteria bacterium (assembly GCA_029863065.1). Classification (GTDB taxonomy): domain Bacteria; phylum Pseudomonadota; class Gammaproteobacteria; order Burkholderiales; family SG8-39; genus JAABQT01. Next base: position 25,569 of record JAOTWE010000003.1, on the reverse strand, counting down.
TCTCGGGAAGCCCCGCGACCTTGCCCGCCTGCTTGGATGGATTGCCCGGGTAGAGATCGAACAGCGTCTTGTTGTCCACCTTGCGCCCGGACCACTTGTCCTGCATGGCCTTGAGGATGGCGCGGTTGTTGGGCTGCTCGCCGTTGTGGGTGAACCAGGCGTCGCGCAGGTACTCGATCACGTCCCAGTGATCCTGGGTGAGTGAAAGCCCTTCCGCGGCGGCGATCGCCTGCGCGACGTCCTTGTCCCAGTCGTCGGCGTTCACCAGGTAGCCGTTCTCGGTCGCCTCGAGGGTCTTGCCGTTCACTTCGTACGTCATGGTCCTTTCTCCTGAAGCCGGATCACGATGGGAATCTTCAAAAAGCTTCCAGCGGCGTGGGACGCAGGTCGCCGACGTCCTTGTGGGGGATGAAGACACCGCAGCCGAGCTTGCGCGCCTCGCCCAGGCCTTGGCGCTGGAGCAGCAAAGACTGCGCGGGCGTCGCGACCGTCAGCATCAGGCTGCGCGTGCGGTAGGCACCTTGCGGCGTGGCGAGCGCGACCTCGCGGCCGCAGAGCATCGTCGAGGCCGAGACGCCGAGCGCACACAGTCCTTCGTTCGCGGCGGCGACGAACGCCGCTTCGTCGGCCGCGCCCTCGAAGATCACGCTGCGCGAGAAGAGCGACGCGATGCGCAGGAGCGGGCGCGTAGACAGCCGGCCCACGCGCAGCGGACAGCCGGCGATATCCAGGGTCTGCCCGGTGAGCGCCGCCGCGTCTGCCATGCGATGCCCGGGGAGCCGCAGCACGAGCCTCGTGCGCCGGGAAAGCTGCAGCACCGCCTCCTCGCCCTCGGGCCGCACCCAGCCCGCGCCCGAAGCCGCGCCGTGCACGGTGTGCAGCCCGGCCTGCGGCTCGTCCGCGAACCACGGCAGCGCCGCCTGGATCGCCGCGGAGAGCGCGTAGGCATGATCGACCGGCAGGCTGCGGCACTCGATCGCGAACACCGCGTCCACGACGTCGTCCATCTCAGTCCGCGGGCAGCGCCGCCTGCAGGGCATCGCGGTCGAACCACCACTCGTCCTGCACCAGGACATCGACCACGTTCCGCAGCCGCGGCAGGAACAGCGCCGGGTCGCTCAGCTCCATGTCCTCGATCCAGCGGTTGAAAGAATCCTGGCCGTCGACGCCGCTATGCCGTCGCGCCACCGTGGCGAGCACCTGGTTGGTGTAGAGCAGCAGGTGTTCGCGCTGCGGCTCCTGCGCGCGCAGGTCGACGAGGTAGCAGGCCGTGACGGCGGCCACCGCCGCGCCGTCGGCATCGGGCGGCGTCTCGTCCACCACGTGCTGCAGCAGCGCGACGCTCAGCTCGGGATCCACCGGATAGGTCACCGCGAGCCAGATGCCTTGGCCGAGCGCGGCGAGCGATTGCGGCTGGTCGGCGAGGAACAGGATGTCGCAGGCTTGCGCCGCGCCTTCCCAGGCCTGCTCGGCCAGGTAGAAATCGAACGCCTCGCGCGCGGCGGCCCAGGCCTCGGCGCGCTGCTCGAGCCGCACGAGCGCGCGGCCGAGCTGCAGCAGAAGGTCCGCGCGCCGCAGCGGCGCGGCGCCGGGGGAGAGCGCCTCGAGCTCCTCGCGCACGCCGGCCACCAGGCGCTTGAGCTTCCCGGTCTCCTCAGCTGCGTCGCTGCTGTCGTCGGCGTTGCCGACGGCGGCGCTTTCCTTGATGTACTTGAGCGGGAAGGTCCTCATGCCGGGCCGATGCGGTCCGCGTAACGGGCGCGGTAGACCAGCCGGCTCGCGCCCGGCGCGTCCGTGAATTCGCTGCGATCGTGCAGCACGTTGTTGCACACCAGGCCCTGGCCGCCCGAGAGCCTCAGCCGGAAGACGTACGGCGAGTCGGAGTCGAGGATCTCGCGCAGGCGCTTCACCGCGGCCTGCGTGGCCGCGTCCTGTCGCCATTCGATGCTGCGCGTGCGCGCGGTGTAGCGCATGTGCAGCGCTCCGTCTTCAAAGGAGAAGACCGGGCCCGTCTGCGCAGCGCGCTGCAAGGTCGGATCCTCCTCGTTCGCCGGCACGGTCATGGCGTCCGGGGCCGACAGCGCCCTGACATATCGCGGATCGGCGTCGCGCAACAGGATGTAGGCGATCTCCGGATCGAGCAGGCGGTTCTCGCCGCCCGCGGCCGCGGGGCGTACGCAGTGCAGGAGGAAGGCGCGGATGCGGCTCCCGGGCGGGTTGTAGTAGCCGTCGGTGTGCCAGAGCAGCCGCCGGTTGGAGTACGGGACGTAGCCCCGGCCGGACTTTTCCGCCGTCACTTCGAGCGAGCTGATGCCGTCCTCGTCCGCGAGCGGGTTGGCCTGAAGGCGCTCGAGGCCCAGCCGCGCGCCGAGACGGCGCGGAATGTCCTTGTCGGCCACGCCGGCGAGCGGGCTCGCGTAGACCGCCATGTTCGCCGCGGCGCACACGCGGCGGATGTGCGCGGCCTCGCTGTCGCTCAACGCCCGCGGGTCGCGTACCTCCACAATCAGCGCCTCGGCGCTTCGCGGGTAGCGCGCGAGCTTCTCGTCGCGCCAGCGCAGGTAGGCCTGCGGCCGGTCGAGGTCGTAAGGAGATTCTTTCTGCAGGACGGCAATCAAGGCGCGTGACACGCTACCCCATTTGCCGCCGCTTGGGTCATAAGCAAGCCCTATATCTCCAAAGGGGGAGGGTGGCCGTTGCGGTCTATCCCCAAATTCAGGCCTGCGCGGAAGGTGTCCTCATTACACTTGCAGGGTTCGATTCCGCACCCTGAGGAGGGAAGCGATGTCCGACGCCCGCACGCCGCCCAAGAATCCTGAGCGGCACAGCACGTTTTTGCCCAAGGAGAAGAAGTCCAGCAAGGCCTTCCATCCGACGCCCATGCTCGACCAGCTCGAGAGCGGCCCCTGGCCGAGCTTCGTCACCGGCCTGAAGCGCCTCGCGCACGACAACAACATGATGGTCGACCTGCTCGGCCAGCTCGAGCATTCCTACAAGACGCGCCTCGGCTACTGGAAGGGCGGCACCGTCTCGGTGTTCGGCTATGGCGGCGGCATCATCCCGCGCTTTTCCGAAGTGGCGAGCATGTTCCCGGAGTCCAAGGAATTTCATACGCTGCGCGTGCAGCCGCCGGCGGGCAACCACTACACGACCAAGCTCCTGCGCCAGCTCTCGGGCTCGTGGAGCAAGTGGGGCTCCGGCCTGATCGCGTTCCACGGCCAGACCGGCAACATCATGTTCATCGGCTCGACGAGCGAGAACACGCAGCATTTCTTCGACGAGATCAACGAGTACGGCTTCGACCTGGGCGGCGCGGGCCCCTGCGTGCGCACCGCGATGTCCTGCGTCGGCGCGGCGCGCTGCGAGCAGTCGTGCACCAACGAGCACCGCATCCACCGGACGCTCGTCAACAACTTCATCGACGACATGCACCGCCCGGCGCTGCCCTACAAGTTCAAGTTCAAGGTCTCGGGCTGCCCCAACGACTGCATGAACTCGATCCAGCGCGCCGACTTCGCCGTCATCGGCACCTGGCGCGACGACATGCAGGTCGACCAGAAGGGCGTGAAGGAATATGTCGCGGGCCACGGCCGCAAGTACACGATCGACAACGTGATCGCGCGCTGCCCGACGAAGGCGCTCTCGCTCAACGACGACGATACGCTGGAAGTCGACAACAAGAGCTGCGTGCGCTGCATGCACTGCATCAACGTCATGACCAAGGCCTTGAAGCCCGGCAAGGACCGCGGCATCACGCTGCTCATCGGCGGCAAGCGCACACTCAAGATCGGCGACACCATGGGCACGGTGATCGTGCCGTTCATGAAGATGGAGACCGACGAGGACTACGAGAAACTGCGCGAGCTCGCCGCCACGGTGATCGATTTCTGGGCGGAGAACGGCCTCGAGCACGAGCGCTGCGGCGAAATGATCGAGCGCATCGGCCTGGCGAGCTTCCTCGAGGGCATCGGCGTCGAGGTCGACCCGAACATGATCACGCACCCGCGCACCAGCTCCTACGTGCGCCTGGACGACTGGGACAAGGAAGCGCAGAAGTGGATCGATCGCCAGCAGAAGTCGGCGGCCTGAGACCGGACCGAGGAGATCGCAGTGGCACAAGCACAGGTAATCGAGAAGAAGCAGATGCGAGCGCCGATCGAGAGCGGGTGTCCCGACGGCATGCAGTACATGCATCCGCTGATGATCAAGAACTTCGGCAACTGGAAGTACCACGACCGACCGCGCCCGGGCGTGCTGCACCACGTCGCCTACTCGGGCGACGAGATCTGGACGGTGCGCGTCGGCACGCAGCGCCAGCTCGGTCCGTACGAGATCAACCTGCTGTGCGACATCATCGACAAGTACGGCGAGGGGTTCGTCCGATTCACCATCCGCTCGAACCTGGAGGTGATGGTCTCCAGCTGGGACAAGGTCGGCCCGCTGATCCAGGCCTTCAACGACGCGGGCTACCCGGTCGGCGGCACCGGCAACTCGGTGACCATGATCTCGCACACCCAGGGCTGGCTGCACTGCGACATCCCGGGGACGGATGCCTCGGGCGTGGTGAAGTCGCTGATGGACGAGCTGTATGAAGAGTTCATCAAGGAGGAGATGCCCAACCGCGTGCACATCACAACCTCCTGCTGCCAGATCAACTGCGGCGGCCAGGGCGACATCGCGATCAACGTGCAGCACACCAAGCCCCCCAAGATCAACCACGACCTCGTGGCGAACGTGTGCGAGCGCCCTTCCGTGGTGGCGCGCTGCCCGGTGGCGGCGATCCGCCCGGCGATCGTCAACGGCAAGCCCTCGCTGGAGGTGGACGAGAAGAAATGCATCTGCTGCGGCGCCTGCTATCCGCCGTGCCCGCCGATGCAGATCAACGACCCGGAGCATTCCAAGCTCGCCATCTGGGTCGGCGGCAAGAATTCCAACGCCCGCTCCAAGCCCATGTTCCAGAAGCTGGTGGCGGCCGGGCTGCCCAACAACCCGCCGCGCTGGCCCGAGGTGGCCGCAGTGGTGAAGAAGATCCTCTACACGTACAAGAAGGATGCGCGCGACTGGGAGCGCGTCGGCGACTGGGTGGAGCGCATCGGCTGGCCGCGCTTTTTCGAGCTCACGGGGCTGCCGTTCACCAAGTTCCACATCGACAATTGGCGCGGCGCGAGGAACAGCCTCAACGCCTCGGCGCACATCCGCTTCTAGGCGCGCGGCGGCATGAAATTCGGCATCCTCGTGAACGAAGGGCCCTATACCCACGAGGCCTCGGACACCGCCTACCAGTTCGTCAAGGCCGCGCTGGCGAAGGGGCACGAGATCTACCGCGTGTTCTTCTATCACGACGGCGTGAACAACGGCACGCGGCTCACCGTGCCGCCGCAGGACGACCGCAACATCGTCAAGCGCTGGAGCGAGCTCGCCGCCGAGCACAAGCTCGATCTCGTGGTGTGCATCGCCGCCGCGCAGCGCCGCGGGCTGATGGACAAGAGCGAGGCCAAGCGCAACGGCAAGGATGCCGACAACATCGCGCCGGGCTTTCGCATCTCGGGCCTGGGACAGCTCATCGAAGCCGGCATCCAGTCCGACCGGTTGGTGGTGTTCGGTGACTGAGGAAAACGCAGGCAGCGTCGCCAAGCGCTTCCTGTACGTGAACCGCAGGGCGCCCTACGGCACCCTCTATGCGCTCGAGTCGCTGGAAGTGGTGCTGATCGGCGCCGCGTTCGAGCAGGACGTGAGCCTCGCGTTCCTGGGCGACGGCGTGTACCAGCTGACGAAGGGCCAGGACACCAAGGCACTGGAAGTGAAGAACTTCTCGCCTGCGTTCCGCGCCCTGGAGGACTACGACGTCACCAAGCTCTACGTGGAGAAGGAGGCGCTCGAGGCACGCGGGCTGAGCGAATCCGACCTCGTGGTGCCGGTCGAGGTGGTGGACGCCGAACGCATGGCCGAGATCATGGAAGCGCAGGACGTGATCCTGAGCTTCTGAGGACCCAAGCGATGCTGCATACCGTCAACAAGTCGCCGTTCGAGCACAAGGCGCTGGAGAGCTGCCTGAAGTTCGCGCGGCAGGGCAGCGCGGTGCTGCTGATCGAGGACGGCGTGTACGCGGCGGCCCGGGACACGGCCGTCTCGCCGCAGGTGCAGAAAGCTCTGCACAGCGTGACGATTTACGCCCTCAAGCCCGATGTCGAGGCGCGGGGCATGCAGAACCGGGTGATGGACGGCGTTCGCCTGGTGGACTACGGAGGGTTCGTGGACCTCGTAGCCGAGCACAACGCCGTGCAATCCTGGCTTTGACCTTTTAGAGGAACTTCCGAAATGCCCATCGAAATGGACGGCAAGACCATCGAGACCGACGAGGAAGGCTATCTCGCGAACCGCACCGACTGGAGCGAGGACGTGGCGAAGGAAATGGCGCGGCTCGACAGCTGCGAGCTGACCCAGAACCACTGGGAAGTGCTCAACTTCCTGCGCGAGTACTACGACGAGTACCAGATCGCGCCGGCAGTGCGCGTGCTGACCAAGGCCATCGGCAAGAAGCTCGGCGCGGACAAGGGCAACAGCAAGTACCTGTACGAGCTGTTTCCGTACGGCCCCGCCAAGCAGGCCTGCAAGTACGCGGGGCTGCCCAAGCCGACCGGCTGCGTGTAGGCGGCGGAGCGGACCCGTGTCCGCGCTGACCCTCATCTACGCGCTGCTGTTCTACGTCGCGGCGGCGGCGCTCGTCGCCGGCGTGGGCTGGCGGTGCTGGGTGTACGCGCGCACCCCGCAGCCGCTGAAGATCCCGATCCCGCCGGCGCCGACGACGCGCGGCGGCGTCGTGCTGCGCATGTTCCTCGAGGTGACGCTGTTCCGCGCCCTGTTCCGGTCCAACAAGTGGATCTGGCTGTTCGGCTGGACGTTTCACGCAGCGCTGCTGCTGGTGCTGTTGCGCCACCTGCGCTATTTCACCGAGCCGGTGTGGGGCTGGGTCAACCTGATGCAGCCGTTCGGCGTGTACGCGGGGTTCGCCATGCTCGCCGGCCTCGCGGGACTTTGGGCGCGGCGCTTTCTGGTCGATCGCGTGCGCTACATCAGCAGCCCGTCGGACCACCTGATGCTCGCGCTGCTCGTCGCCATCGCCGCGAGCGGCCTCGCCATGAAGTACGTCGCGCACACCGACATCGTCGCGTTGAAGGCGTTCTTCCTCGGGCTGATGGTCTTCGACTGGCGGGCGCTTCCCGCCGACCCGGCGCTGCTCGTGCACCTCGTGCTGGTCGCGGCGCTGATGATCGTCTTTCCCGTGTCGAAGCTCCTGCACGCGCCGGGGGTGTTCTTCAGCCCGAGCCTGAACCAGGTCGACGACGCGCGCGAGCAGCGGCACGTGGCGGGCTGGTCGACGCGCATCGTGCGCGTCGAGCGGGCGCGCGGAGGCTGAATGGCCGATTTCGAGACGCCGCCGCTGGGCGAATATCCGGTGATTCCGGCCGTGCGCGAAGGCGCGATGGCGCACAGCAAGCCGTTCACCGCCAAGCCCGACCACCAGAAGCCGCTCGGCTTTCCCGGCGAACTGATGCCGGACTGGGAAAAGGTCGCGGTGACGAAGCTGGGTGAGCTGGTGTCGCAGTCACGTGCACTGCAGGTGTTCCTCGACGCGTGCGTCAAGTGCGGCGCCTGCACCGACAAGTGCCACTACTACCTGGGCACCGCCGACCCGAAGAACATGCCGGTGGCGCGCCAGGACCTGCTGCGCTCGGTGTACCGGCGCTACTACACCTTCGCCGGCAAGCACTTCCCGAAGCTCGTCGGCGCGCGCGACATGACCAAGGATGTTCTCGACGACTGGTACGGCTACTTCCACCAGTGCTCGGAGTGCCGGCGCTGCGCGGTGTTCTGCCCGTACGGCATCGACACCGCCGAGATCACGATGGCGGCGCGCGACGTCATGGACGCCGTCGGCCTCGGCCAGAAGTACTCGAACGAGATCATCGCCAAGGTGCACAAGATCGGCAACAACCTCGGCCTGCCGGGGCCGGCGCTACGCAACACGCTCGACGGCCTGGAAGAAGACGTGAAGGAAGCGACCGGGGTGGACGTGCGCTTCCCGCTCGACGAGAAGGGCGCCGAAGTCTTGCTCGTCACGCCGAGCGCCGACTTTTTTGCCGAGCCGCACATCGACGGCCTGATCGGCTACGCCAAGGTGTTTCATGCCGCGGGCATCTCGTGGACGCTCTCGTCGCACGCCTCCGAGGCGGCGAACTTTTCGCTGTTCATCGGCAACCACGACAATCTGCAGAAGGTGGCCGAGCGCATCCGCGAGGCGGCGCTCGAGCTGGGCGTGAAGCGCATCGTGGTGGGCGAGTGCGGGCATGCCTGGCGCGTCGCCTACAGCTTCTGGAACACGCTCATCGGGCCGTTCGACTTCCTCGACCCGCGCTACCCGGCGCCGCAGCACATCTGCGAGGTGACCTGGGACCTCATCCGCCGCGGCGCGCTCACGCTCGACAAGAGCGCCAACGCCGACAAGGTGGTGACCTTCCACGATTCCTGCAACGTGTCGCGCGGCTCGCGCATGGGCGACCAGCCGGGCGGGCAGTTCACGATGCCGCGCGACATCATCCGCGCCTGCGTCGAGCGCTTCGTCGACATGGCCCCGGAGAGCATCGGCGAAGCCACCTTCTGCTGCGGCGGCGGCGGCGGGCTGCTCACCGACGACCTCGTGGAGCTGCGCGTGAAGGGCGCGCTGCCGCGCATGCAGGCGCTGCAGCAGGTCGTGGACGAGCACGGCGTCAACTACCTCGCTGCGATCTGCGCCATCTGCAAGAGCCAGTTCACCAAGGTCCTGCCCTACTACAAGCACCCCATGGACATGATCGGCAGCGTGCACGGACTGGTGAGCAACGCCATCGTGCTGGGTGTGAAGCCATGAAGCGGTTCAACCGGAGATAGCCATGTCAGCGCCAGCGACCAAGCCCGAAGCGAAGAGCGGGCACACCTTCCGCAAGTTCAAGGACGGCGATCACGAGTGGAAGTCGCTGCAGGAGCGCATCTTCAGCGGCGACGAGTCCGACAAGTGCCCGACCTACGTGCACAAGACGCCGCCGTGCCAGGCGAGCTGCCCGTCGGGCGAGGACATCCGCGGCTGGCTCAACATCGTGCGCGGCGTCGAAAAAGCGCCCAAGGACACGAGCATGCAGGAGTACGCGTTCCGGCGCTCCACCGACGCCAATCCGTTCCCGTCGATGATGGGGCGCGTGTGCCCGGCGCCGTGCCAGACGGGCTGCAACCGCAACAAGATCGAGGACACCGTCGGCATCAACGCCGTCGAGCAGTACATCGGCGACTACGCGCTGGAGCAGAACTTTGCGTTCCAGGCCGGGCCTGAGACCGGCAAGCGCGTCGCCATCGTCGGCGGGGGCCCGGCGGGGCTGTCCGCGGCGTATCAACTGCGCCGCAAGGGGCACGCGGTCACCCTGTTCGAGGATCATGCGGAACTCGGCGGCATGGCGAAATACGGCGTGCCCGGCTACCGCCTGCCGCGCAAGCACCTCGACGGCGAGATTAACCGCATCATCGCCATGGGCGTCGAGCTGCGCCTGAATACGCGCATCGGCAAGGACGTGGCGCTGAAGGACCTGGAAAAGGACTACGACGCGGTGCTGCTCGCCCTCGGCTGCAAGGCGGGAAAGCCGATGCAGGTGCCGGGCGCCGACGCGCCCAACTGCATCAGCGGCGTCGCCTTCCTCGAGGCCTTCAATCAGGGGCGCCTGGCGGCGGTCGCCGGCCGCGTGGTGGTGGTCGGCGGCGGCGACACCTCGGTCGACGTGGTGTCGGTGGCGCGGCGCCTGGGCTACGTCGAGGACGCTACGGAGACCGAGCGGCCCGAATTCGTGGTCCTGGGGCACACCGCGCACGACGTCTCTACGCTTGCTGCTCGCCAGGGCGCCGACGTGATGCTCACGTCCATGCAGCCGATCGAGGAGATGAACGCTGCCAAGCACGAGATCGAGGACGCGCAGCGCGAGGGCGTGAAGATCCAGGGGAACCTCCTGCCCAAGAAGGTGATCGTCGACGAGAAGAGCGGTCGCGCCAAGGCGCTCCGGCTGATCGAGGTGCAGTGGGACAAGGGCAACTTCAAGGAGAAGCCCGGCACCGAGATGGACGTCGAGGCCGATCTGATCGTCGTGGCGATCGGACAGGCAGGCGACCTGACCGGCATGGAAGAGCTCGACAACGGCAAGGGGCTGATCGCCGCCGACAAGTTCTACCAGCTGCCGAACCGCCCCGGCGTCTTCGCCTGCGGCGACATCATCCGCCCGCACCTGCTCACCACGGTGATCGGCCAGGGCTCGATCGCGGCCGACAGCATCGATCGCTATCTCAACAAGAAGGAGATGGCGAAGCGGCCGAAGGTCGACGTGCACCATTTCAACCTGCTCGACAAGCTGCGCGAGGTCAACCTCGAGCCCGGGAAATACGAATCCTCCGAGGCCAATGGCCCGCGCCTTATCGACCAGGGACTGCGCGGCACCGCGCTCGCCGGCAAGGGGGTGGGGGGCTTCGCCATCCACAACTACGAGGACCGCGGCGCCGCGGAGGTCTGCAAGTCCGACGAGCTGTTCCTCGGCCATTTCCCCTACCAGGAGCGCACCAAGCGCACCGAGATCGGCCCTTCCGCCGAGGAGGTGCTCGGGCACTTCGCCGAGCGCATGGTGGGCCTGACCGACAAGCAGGCGGTGGACGAGGCCAAGCGCTGCATGAGCTGCGGCATGTGCTTCGAATGCGACAACTGCGTGATCTATTGCCCGCAGGTCGCGGTCAAGCGCACGCCCAAGTCCGAGGCCACGATGGGCCGCTACGTCTATACCGACTACGACCTGTGCATCGGCTGCCACATCTGCGCCGACGTCTGCCCCACCGGCTACATCAAGATGGGGCTGGGCGATCACTGAGCGCCGGCGAGCCGCTATGACGCGCATCGCCGCCGGAATCATCGCCGCCATGCTGGCGGTCGCAGGGGCCGCCGACACGCCCGGGCGGGCGGCAGGGCGCGTCGCGCTGCCCGTGATCAAGATCGAAAAAGGCGAGGCCTGCGTGGCGCCGACCGCGCAGATGCGCCGGGACCACATGCAGATGCTGCTGCAGCAGCGCGACCTGACCCTGCACCAGGGCATTCGCGAGCCCCGCTTCAGCCTGAAGAACTGCATTGACTGCCACGCCAGCCGCAAGACCGGCAGCGTCCTCGGCAAGGATGGCTTTTGCTCGAGCTGTCACGCCTATGCCGCGGTGAGCATCGACTGCTTCGAGTGCCACTCGCCGCTGCGGCAGGCGCAAGCCGCGGCCAGGCCATGAATCCGGACCGCCGACAGGTTCTCGCTTGGGGCGCCGCGGCGACGGCGGCGGCGCTCGCGCCGGGCCTGCGCCTGGTCGAGCTCGCGCAGGCGCGCTCGCCGCAGGAGGCCGCCTCCAAGCTGCAGCGCTGGGGTCTGCTGATCGACATCACGAAGTGCGGGGAATGCGACGCCTGCGTCACCGCCTGCCACGAAGAAAACGGCATCACCTCGAACGCTCGCCCGGCGACCGATGCGCAGTGGATCCGCAAGGTGAGCCTGCGCGACACGCGCACCGGCTACGCGCAGACGCTGCCGCTCATGTGCCAGCACTGCGAGCACCCGCCGTGCGTGGACGTGTGCCCGACCGGCGCCTCGTTCAAGCGCGCCGACGGCATCGTGCTGGTCGACAAGCACACCTGCATCGGCTGCCGCTACTGCGTCATGGCCTGCCCGTACGCCGCGCGCTCCTTCGTCCACGAGACGGTGAGCGGCCAGAAGGCGGACGTGCCGCGCGGCAAGGGCACGGTGGAGGCCTGCACGCTGTGCGTGCACCGCGTCGATCGCGGCGCGACGCCGGCCTGCGTCGAGGCCTGCGGCCGCGACGGCGGCGGCGCAATGGCGTTCGGCGACCTGAACGACGCGTCGTCGGCTATCCACCGGCGGCTGAAGAGCGAGCCCTCGAGCCAGATCCGCGCCGACCTCGCGCTCAACACCGGCGTGCGCTACCAGGGCCTGTAGCCGTGGCGAGCATCCAGTACCGCGAGATCGACGGCCGCAGCGGCGGCTACGCGGCGCTGCTCGCGGTGCTCGGGGCGCTGATCATCGCGGGCCTCGCCGCCGCGTGGACCATGGAGCACCACGGCCATCACATCACCGGCATGAGCAACCGCATCGTCTGGGGCATCCCGCACGTGTTCGCGGTGTTCCTGATCGTCGCCGCCTCGGGCGCGCTCAACGTCGCCTCGATCGCCTCGGTGTTCGGCCGCGAGCTCTACAAGCCGCTCGCGCGGCTTTCGGGCCTGCTCGCCGTCACCCTGCTCGCCGGCGGCCTGGCGGTGCTGGTGCTCGATCTCGGGCGCCCCGAGCGGCTGATCGTGGCGATGACGCACTACAACTTCAAGTCGATCTTCGCCTGGAACATTTTTCTCTATACCGGATTCTTCGCCATCGTCGCGCTGTACCTGTGGACGATGTTCGAGCGGCGCATGAACCGCCACAGCGCGCGCATGGGCCTGCTCGCGTTCGTCTGGCGCCTGGTCCTCACCACCGGTACCGGGTCGATCTTCGGCTTCCTGGTGGCGCGCGAGCCCTACGACAGCGCGCTGCTCGCGCCGCTGTTCATCGTCATGTCGTTCTCGTTCGGCCTGGCGATCTTCGTGCTGGTGCTGATGGCCGGCTGCCGCTGGACCGGCCGTGCGCTGGGCGATGTGGTGCTCAACCGGCTCAGGAACCTGCTCGGGGTGTTCGTCGCCACGGTGCTCTATTTCGTCGCCGTGCATCACCTCACCAACCTGTACATCGCGCGCCAGCACGAGCTCGAGCGCTTCCTCCTGTGGGAGGGCGGCATCTACACCGCGCTTTTCTGGCTCGGCCAGATCCTGATCGGCGGCATCCTGCCGCTCGCGCTCCTATACGGAACCGCGTCGCGTCGCGCGCTCGTCGCGGCGGCGCTGGGCGTGATCGTGGGCGGTCTCGCGCAGGTCTACGTCCTCATCATCGGCGGCCAGGCCTACCCGCAGCTCTTGTTCCCGGGAAAGGAAGTCCGCAGCAGCTTCTTCGACGGCGTGGTCGCGTCTTACGCGCCGAGCCTGCCGGAAGTGGCGCTCGGCGTGGGCGGCGTGGCGCTGGCGCTCGCCCTCACCGCCGTAGCGCTCAAGGTATTGCCGTTCCTGCCGCGCAGCCTGGCCGACGGCGATATCGCTGCCGCAGCGGCATGAACCGCCTGTTCATCTCCGCCGCCCACAAGTCCTCGGGCAAGACCACGATGTGCATCGGCTTGTGCGCGGCGCTCGCCGCGCGCGGCGAGGCGGTGCAGCCTTTCAAGAAGGGCCCGGACTACATCGATCCGCTGTGGCTGGGGCTCGCAGCCGGGCGGCCGTGCTACAACCTCGATCCCTATCTGAGCAGCGCGGACGAGATCCGCGCCGAGGTCGTGGAGCGCATGCGCGGCGCCTCGCTCGGCATCATCGAGGGCAACAAGGGCCTGTACGACGGGCTCGCCCTGGACGGCAGCAACAGCAACGCCGCGCTCGCGGCGATGACCGGCACCCCGGTGGTCCTGGTGATCGACGCGCGCGGCATGACGCGCGGCATCGCGCCGCTGATTCTCGGCTTCCAGGCATTCGACCCGAACATCCGTATCGCCGGCGTGATCCTGAACCAGCTCGGTGGCACGCGCCACGAGGCGAAGCTGCGCGCCGTGATCGCCCACTACACCGGCGTTCCGGTGCTCGGCGCCGTGCAGTACGACGAGCGCCTGACGATCGTCGAGCGCCACCTCGGGCTGGTGCCGAGCAACGAGGCCGAAGCGGCGCGCGCACACGTGGAGGAGATCGCCGGGCGCATCGCGGCGCAGGTCGATCTGGAGCAGGTGCTGGCCATTTCCCGCGAGGCAGCGCCTTTGCGAGCTGCCGAGACGGCGAGGACTGCAACCGGGGGTCCGCCGGTGCGCATCGGTGTCGCGCGCGATGCCGCCTTCGGCTTTTACTATCCGGGCGATCTGGAGGCGCTGCGCGCCGCGGGCGCGGAGCTCGTGCCGTTCGACGCGCTGCGCGACAAGCGCCTGCCGCGCGTCGACGCCCTGTTCATCGGCGGCGGGTTCCCCGAGACGCACATGGAGGCGCTCGCCGCGAACGCGGCGCTGCGCGCCGAGGTGCGCAACGCGATCGAATCCGGTCTGCCGGCCTATGCCGAATGCGGCGGCCTGATGTACCTCGCGCGCAGCATCGAATGGAACGGGCGCCGCGCCGAGATGGCGGGCGTGCTCCCCGCCGACATCGTCATGCACGCGCGGCCCGTAGGCCGCGGCTACGTGCACTTGCGCGAAACCGGCTGCGGGCCGTGGCCCGCGCGCCCGGCGGGGGTGATCCGCGCGCACGAGTTCCACTATTCGAGCGTCGAGAACCTCGCGCCCGGCCTGGAGTTCGCCTACGACGTTGAGCGCGGCTACGGCATCGACGGCCGGCATGACGGCATCATCTACAAGAACCTGCTCGCGTCCTACGCGCACCTGCGCGACGTCGCCGCAAACCATTGGGCAGCGCGCTTCGTGGAATTCGCCGCGACCGCCCAGACCCACGCCTGATGCCGACGCTGGACGAAGAAGGCTACCTCGTCGATCCCGCCGACTGGAACGAGGCGCTCGCCGCGGAACTGGCGCGCAAGGAGGGCGTCGCGCTCACCGAGACGCACTGGGTGGTGCTGCGCTTCATGCGGCAGTACTACGACGAGCACCACATCGCGCCCGATGCCCGCCATGTCATGAAGCACCTGGCCGCCTGGCGCGGCGCGGGCCGCGAGGACCGCAATGACCTGTTCCGGCTGTTTCCCTACGGCTACGTGAAGCAGGCCTGCAAGATCGCCGGCATGCGCCGGCCGCGCGCCTGGAGCACCGGCTGATGATCACCGTCACGCCGCAGGCCGCCGCGCAGATCCTGAAATCGGCCGACGGCGCAGGCCTGCGCCTCGCCGCGCGCCTCGATGACAAGGGCGTCATTGAGTACGGCATGGGTTTCGACGAGCGCGCCGAGGGCGATGCGCAGGCGGTCTCGAACGGCGTCACGGTCCTCGTCGCGCCCGGCAGCGTCGAGCTGCTGACCGGCGCCACGCTCGACTACGTCGAGATCAATCCGGGCGAGTGGCGCTACATCTTCATCAATCCGAACGACCCGTCGCACAAGGCACCCAAGGCGGCGCGCTAGGTCGCGCGCTGGACGCGGCAACGGCGCGGCGTTAGTCTGGCTCGCGCCATGGCGGAGCCCACGTCCACGAAGCAGGCGCAGTCCCAGGCGGTGCGCCTTGCGCGCAAGACGCAATCGCTCGACGTCCTGTACGCGATCGCCAGCAGCCTCAACCAGCCCGGCAATCTCGAGCAGCTCCTTGACGGCTTTCTCGACACCTTCATCGAGCTGGTGGACGCGCGCGCGGCGAGCGTGCGGCTCGCCACGGGCGACGGCGGCACCCGGCTCGTCGCCAGCCGCGGTCTGGCTCCGGAGGTGGTCGAGCGCGACCGGCTGATGCCGGCGGGACGCTGCCCCTGCGGTCTGGCCGCGAGCCAGGGGGGGCTGCGCGTCCAGCGCGGCACCGCGCCGTGCGCGGCGCTCATCGGCCGGCCGATGCTCGAGCAGGATTGCGCGGAGTTCGTGGCGGTTCCGGCGCAGTACCAGGACCGCATCGTCGGCGTCTACAACCTGTTTCTCGACCGGCCGCTCGCCGCCATGGGCGAGGACATGCCCGACCTGCTGATCACGGTGGGGCGGCACCTCGGCCTCGCCATCGAGAAATCGCGCCTGGAGAGCGAGGCGCGCCGCCTCGCCATCCTGGAGGAGCGCAATCTCATTGGCAACGAACTTCACGATTCGCTGGCGCAGTCGCTCGTCGGCATGCGCCTGCAGCTGAAGCTGCTGGGCGAGTCCCTGGAGCGCAAGGACATCGGCGGCGCCCAGTACGAAGCGAGCCGCTTGCGCCGCGCGATGACGCAGGCGAACGAGGACCTGCGGGAGCTGCTGACCAATTACCGCCTGAAGATCGACGACGCCGGGCTGGCGCAGACGCTCGCCAACCTGGTCGAGCGCTTCGGCCGCGACACCGGCATCGCCGTGTTCTTCCAGAACGAATGCCACGCGCTCGCGCTCACGCCGGCCCAGGAAATCCAGGTGTTCTTCATCATCCAGGAAGCACTCACCAACATCCGCAAGCACAGCGGCGCGCATAACGTGCGCGTCCTGCTCAACAACGAGGAGGACCTGTACACGGTGCTGATCGAGGACGACGGCCTGGGCATGGCCGGCGCCGGCGAGGACGGCGCGCCGGGCGCGCACGCGGGCCTGGCCATCATGCGCGAGCGCACCGAGCGGCTGCACGGCCAGATCGTGATCGAGAGCGAGCCCGGCGAGGGCACGCGCATCGTGCTGATGTTCAACGCGCCGCCGGCCGGCGCGCCGGCCGCGGCGGCGCGAGGCTGACATGCGCGTGCTGCTCATCGACGACCACGCCCTGGTGCGCAAAGGGATCGAGGAACTGCTGCAGAGCCGCGGCGTTCAGGTCGTGGCCGCGGTCGGCTCGGGCGAGGAAGGCGTGCGGCGCGCGCTCGAGCTGCCCGCCGACCTGATCCTGCTCGACGTCAAGATGCCGGGCATGAGCGGCATCGATACGCTGAAGCGGTTGCGCGCGAGCGGCGTGCGCGCGCCGGTCGTGATGCTGACCATGAGCCGCGAGGATGCCGACCTGAGCGCCGCGCTGCGCGCCGGCGCGCGCGGCTACCTGCTGAAGGACATGGAGCCCGAGGAGCTGGTGCCGGCGCTCGAGGCGGCGGCGCAGGGCGACAACGTGGTGGCGCAGGAGCTGGTCGGGTCGCTGGCAGGCCTGGTGCGCGGCGATGCCGCCGCCGCGGGCGCGGAGCGCAAGGCCGCGCCCTTCGCCGAGCTCACGCCGCGCGAGCTGGAGATCCTCAGGTGCATCGCCGACGGCTCCAGCAACAAGATGATCGCGCGCGCCCTGGAGATCACCGACGGCACCGTCAAGCTGCACGTCAAGGCGATCCTGCGCAAGCTCGGCCTGCGCTCGCGTGTGGAGGCCGCAGTGACCGCGGTCGAGCATGGCCTGGGCAAGGCGAGGAGAGCGTCCGCCCCGCGTTCCGATTGACCTCGATCAACCCGGGCGCCGGCCGGGCCGCAACAATGCTTCGAGGCAGGCATGGTCACCACGTCACTGGGATCGTTCAAGTCGCCCGATGCGCGCGTGGCGGCGCGCGAGTTCGTCGCGCAGGCGGGCCGCGACGCCGCGTTCCAGCTCGAGGCCTGCGTGCACTGCGGACAGTGCGCCGAAGCCTGCCATTTCCACTTGGTAAGCGGCGACCCGCGGTACACGCCGATCTACAAATTGCAGCCGATGCTGAAGGCCTATCAGCGCGAGGCCGCCCCCTTTTCGTCGGTGAAGAAGGCGCTCGGCCTCGCGCCGCGCGAGCTCACCGCTCAGGAGCTGCAAGAGTGGTCCGCGCTACTCTATGACTCGTGCAACCTGTGCGGCCGCTGTACGCTCGTTTGCCCCATGGGCATCGACATCGCGGGCCTCGTGCGGCGGGCGCGCGAGGCGATGGCGGCGGGCGGCTTTGCGCCGACCGATCTCTACAAGGCCGTGGAGCGCGCGCTCGACACCGGCAGCCCAATCGGCGTGCGCTGGCCGGCCCTCAAGCGGCAGATCGAGCTCCAGGAACAGGAGACGGGGCTGCGGATTCCTGTTGACGTGGAGGGCGCCGAGTACATGGTGATCCTCTCCTCGATCGAGATCATGGGATTTGCCGAGATCATCGGCGCCCTGGCGCGCATCTTCCGGCACGCGGGCGCGTCCTGGACGATTCCCAGCGCCGGGTTCGAGGCGACCAACATCGGGGTACAGATCGGTTCGCGCGAGGTGGCGGCGGAGCTCGTGTCGCGCATCGTCGCGGCGGCCGAGCGGCTGAAGGTGAAGTGTGTCGTCAGTCCCGAGTGCGGCCACGCCTACTCGGCCTTGCGCTGGGAGGGCCCCAACCTGCTCGGCCGTCGCTTCGGCTTCGACGTGGTGCAGATCGACGAGCTGCTGGACCGGTTCGTGCGCGAGGGACGGCTGCGCCTGCGCGGCAAGGACGCCCGGCGCCTGACGTTTCACGACCCCTGCCAGCTCGTGCGCCGCGGTGGGCTGAGCGAGCCGCCGCACCGGCTCATGCGCGAAGTGAGTGCGAATTTCGCCGAGATGCCCAGCGCCGGCGCGGCGAGCTTCTGCTGCGGCGGCGGCGGCGGGGTGAGCGCGATCCACCGCGCCGAAGGCCTGCGCTTCGCCGCGTTCGCGTGCAAGAAGCAGCAGATCGAAGCCACGGGCGCGGAGGCGGTGGTCACTGCGTGCGCCAACTGCCGCAACGTGCTTGAAGAGGCGATCGATCACGACGGCATGACGCTGCCGGTGCTCGGACTCACCGAGCTGGTGGCGCAGTATCTCGAACCCGAGGCGCGCACGGGATGACGGAACTGGAGCTCCTCGAATTCGCGCGCGGGCCGGCGTTGTGGGTCTCGCTCGGGGTGCTTGCCGCGGGCAGCCTGTGGCGTATTGCCGGCATCCTGCGCCTCGGCGGCAAGCCGGATCTTGCCGAGCCGCGCAGCACGCGGCTGATCGCCGGCGCCCTGCGCGCCACCTTCGCACGCATGCTGCCGCACCCGGCGTTTCGGCGCACGATCACGCTCGCCGCGTGGAACGGCTACGTCTACCACGCAGGACTGGCCGTGATCGTCTTCGGCTATCTGCCGCATATTGATTTCGTCAAGCGCCTGCTTGGCCTCGCCTGGCCGGCGCTGCCGGAGCCCGTGGTCTACGCGTTCGTCGGCCTCACTTTCGTGTCGCTGTTCGTCGCGCTCATCGTGCGCCTCAACGACCCGGTGCGACGCCTGCTGTCCGGCTTCGACGACTACTTCAGTTGGTTCGTCGTGGTGCTGCCGCTGTTCACAGGGATGATGACGCTCGACCAGTCGTATGCGACGCGCAGCGCCGCCGCGCTGCCGCTCGATCCACTGCCGGTCGCGGTGCACCTGCTGAGCGTAGAGCTGCTGCTCGTGTGGCTGCCGTTCGGCAGGCTGGCGCACGCGTTCCTGGTATTTGCATCGCGCGCGGTCACGGGCGCCGCGCTGACCCGTAAAGGCGCTGCCCAGTGATCAGGGCGCCAGCGGACTGACGTACAGTTGCGCGCGCGGCAACCCGTGCTCGAGCAGCTGGAACTCGGCCGCGCTCGCCCACGGCGCGGGCCCCGCGACATAGACGTCGCTGTCGCCCAGCCGCGGATGGTCCCGCAGCACCTGCCGCAGCGCCGCCTGCAGGGCCTCATCGTCCGGCAATGCGCGCTGCGCTGCGATCGGCTCGTAGCGAAAGTTGTCCAGAGCGTCGCTCCAGGAGCGGCACAGATTGTCGAGATAGTGGCCGCCGGTCCCGTGGGCGATCCAGTACAGGTGGAGCGTTTCCGCCGCATCGAGCGCCATGGCGTGCTCGATCAGGCTCTTGATGGGCGCAAAACCGGATTCGCCGGCGATGAAGACGAGGGGGCGAGGCGAGGCTTCGTCGAGCACGAATTCCCCGCGCGGTCCCTCGATGCGTACCGTCTCCACGCCCTTCAGCCCGCCGAACACGCGCGCGGCGAAGCCATCGCCCGCGTCGCGCCGCACGTGGAACTGCAGGTTGCGGTCGTCGCAGGGACAGCTCGCCACCGGCAAGGAGGCGCCGACGCCGTCGGCCAGGCAAAGCGTCGCCGACTGTCCGGCAAGGAAGCGCAGGCGGTTGCTGCGCGGCGTCTGCAGATGCAGCAGCCGCACCTCGTCGCCGAGCGGGCTCACGGACTTGATGCGGGCATCGATGGTCTGCAGCGGCATGTCGCGCGCGCCGAGCGCCTCGCGCGCCTCGATCACGAGGTCAGTGAGCGCGGTATGGCAGCACATGAGCACGACCCCGGCAGTCTTCTCGGCCGCGGTGAGGCCGTAATCGGCATGGCGCGTTCTGTAAACTTGGCCTGAGACGACCCTCGCCTTGCACTTGCCGCAGCTGCCGATGCTGCAGCCGTAGTCGAGCGACAGCCCCGAGCGCAGCGCCGCCTCGAGCAGGCTGTCGTTGCCGTCGACGAAGAACTCGCGGCCGCTCGGCTTGACCTCGACGTGCGCGCTCATGATCCTCAGAAGACTCTCCTGTGCCAGCAGCGGCTGGCCGACTTGCGCGGCGGGCGCCAGGCGCTGCTGCAGCCAGGCGAGCAGTCCCGCGTCGCCCTGGTCGCGCAGCTTCGCCTGCAGCTGCTCGACGATTCCCCGGTAATGCTCGGTCTGCGCCTGGGCCTGCGCCCGCTCCGCGCTCAATTCGGCCAGGCGCGCGACCAGGGCTTCGGTGCTGGGCAGCAGGCGCTCGCGCATGCGCCGTGCGAAGGCGTCCTGCTTGATCGCCTCGAAGTGCTCCAGGCCGGCATTGTCCTCCATCCTGGCCTGCGGATAGGCGCGCAGCAGATCATCCACCGACACCATGCCTTCGAACGCGGCCAGCTCGCCGCTGCGGATCCTGCTCTGCAGGGCGCCGCGTCTGACGCCGACCAGGCGCGCCGCACGGGACAATGTCAGTAGCCGAGGCATGCGCCTTCCGTATTTGAATCTATCATAGCGACGACGCCGCACCCCCCCGAGCACCATGGACTTCCTGCCGATCTTCCTCGATCTCCGCGAACAGCCCTGCCTGGTGGTGGGCGGCGGCGACGTCGCCGCGCGCAAGTGCGCGCTGCTGCTGCGCGCGGGCGCGCGGGTGACGGTGCTCGCGCCGGCGCTGAGCGCGGCCTTCGACGCCGATTCGACCGCGGGCCGCGTCGTGCACCGGGCGGGACATTTCCGCGACGCGGACCTGGAGGGGCATGCGCTGGCGATCGCCGCCACCAGCGACGAGGCAGTGAACCGCGCGGTTGCCGCCGCGGCGACGGCGCGGCGCATCCCGGTGAACGTGGTCGACCAACCCACGCTGTGCTCGTTCATCCTGCCCTCGATCATCGAGCGCGCGCCGCTCACCGTGGCGGTGTCGAGCGGCGGTGCCTCGCCGGTGCTCGCGCGGCTGCTGCGCGCGCGCCTGGAAACGCTCATCCCGGCGGGCTATGGGCGTCTCGCCGCGCTGGCGGGAGCGTTCCGCGACCAGGTCAAGGCGCGCATCAAGCCCAAGGAACGGCGGCGCTTCTGGGAACGCGTGCTGCAGGGCCCGGTCGCCGAGCTGGTGTTCAACGGCCGCGACGAAGAGGCCCGCAAGGCCCTGCAGGCGACGCTCGAGGACACGCGCCTCACCTACAGCGGCGGCGAGGTGTCGCTGGTCGGCGCCGGCCCGGGCGATCCGGACCTGCTCACCTTCCGCGCGCTGCGCCTCATGCAGCAGGCCGACGTCGTCGTGTACGACCGGCTCGTGTCGCAGCCGATCCTGGATCTGGCGCGGCTCGAGGCCGAACGCATCTACGCCGGCAAGGAACGCGCAATGCACACACTGCCTCAGGAGGATATCAATCAGCTGCTGGTGCGCCTCGCGAAGCAGGGCAAGCGCGTGGTGCGCCTCAAGGGCGGCGATCCGTTCATCTTCGGGCGCGGCGGCGAGGAAATCGATTCGCTCGCCGCCGAAGGCATCCCCTTCCAGGTGGTGCCGGGCGTCACCGCAGCGGCAGGCTGCGCGTCGTACGCCGGCATTCCACTCACGCACCGCGATTACGCGCAGTCGGTGGTATTCGTCACCGGCCATCTGCGCGACGGCGGCATGGACCTGAACTGGTCGGCGCTGGCGCAGCCGCGCCAGACCATCGTCTGCTACATGGGACTGCTTGGCATCGATCAGCTTTGCCGCCAGCTCGCCGCGCATGGCCTGCCGGCCAGCACGCCGGCCGCGCTGGTCCAGGAGGGCACGACGCCGCACCAGCGCGTGCTGACCGGCACCCTGGACTCGCTGCCGGGCATCGTGCGCCGGAGCGACGTCAAGGCGCCGACGCTCATCATCATCGGCGAAGTCGTCAAGCTGCGTGACCGCCTAAAATGGTTCGAACCCGTGGCGTGAGATGTCAATGACCCAGGAATTCGTCGCCGCAGGAAAGGCGGGCGAGCTTGCGCCCGGTGCCATGAAGCGCGTCGATCTCCGCGGCCGGCGCATCCTGCTCGCCAACGTGGCGGGGCGCTACTGCGCCGTGGACGATACCTGCACCCACGAAGAAGCGTCGCTCGCGACGGGCGTGCTCAAGGGCGAACTGGTCAAGTGCCCGCTGCACGGCAGCCGCTTCAACGTCTGCACCGGCGAGGCGCTGGAGGAGCCGGCCGAAGAGAACCTGAAAACCTATCCGGTGCGGCTGGAAGGCGGGCGCATCCTGGTCGGCTTGGACGACAAGGGGACGCCATGAGCGCGGCCCTGATGAATTCCATCCTCAAGCGCATCGCCACCGGCCCGGAGTTGAGCAAGGACATCTCGCGCGAAGAGGCCTGCGCCGGGATGCGCCTGGTGCTCGACGGGCAGGTCGATCCGGTGCAGGCCGCGGTGTTCCTCATCGCGCTGCGCATGAAGCGCGAGACGGACGACGAGAATCGCGGCATGCTCGAAGCGATCCGCGAGGCGACGCACCGTGCCACGGCGCCGGTGGACGAAGTGCTCGACATCGGCGATCCCTACGACGGCTACAACCGCACGCTGCCGGCCGCGCCGTTCCTGCCGCCGGTGCTCGCGGCCTGCGGCGTCGCGGCGGTCTCGCATGGCGTCGAGACCATGGGTCCCAAGTACGGCGTCACGCACCGGCAGGTCCTGCGCGCCGCGGGCCTGCCGGTGGACCTGAGCCCGGAGGATGCTGCCGCGCGCCTGGGCGATCCCGCAATCGGCTGGGCCTATGTCGATCAGAAGGCGTTCTGCCCAAAGCTCTACGCGCTCGCGGACTTGCGCACGCTCATCGTCAAGCGGCCTGCCATTACCACCGCCGAGGTACTCGCCGGGCCGGTGCGCGGCCGCCTGAAGACGCATCTGGTCACCGGCTATGTGCACAAGCCCTATGCGCGCGTTTATGCGCTGCTCGCGCGCCACGCCGGATTCGACTCCGCGCTCATCGTGCGCGGCGTCGAAGGCGGCGTGATTCCCGGCCTCACGCAGACCGGCAAGGTGTTCCGCTATCACGGCACCGACGAGGAGACGTCCGCGGAATTCAAGCCGGCCGAGCTGGGCTTCGAGCAGTCCGTGCGCGCGCCGCGCATCCCCGGCGCGAGCGACGAGGAAGGCAGCGAAGCGCCGATCGATCCCGGCACCGTCGCGAAGGCGGCCGCCGAGGCCGGCGGGGCGGCGCTCGCCGGGGCGCGCGGCCCGACGCGCGACTGTCTGGTTTACGGCGCCGCGCTGTGCCTGTGGCATCTCGGGCGCCACGCCTCACTGAAAGACGCCGCCGCCGCCGTGCGCGGCGTGCTCGACCACGGTAAAGCCATGGAGCATCTGCGATGAATGAACCCGATATCGCGCAACTCGCCCTCTACGTCGCCGGCGGCGCGTTCGTCCTCGCGTTCATCTTCGGCGCCGTCGGCAACAAGACCAATTTCTGCACCATGGGCGCGGTGTCCGACTGGGTGAACATGGGCGACACGAGTCGCATGCGCATGTGGCTGCTCGCCATCGCGGTGGCGCTGCTCGGCGCGAGCGCGCTGCAGCTCGCCGGCGTGGTGGATTTCTCCAAGTCGATCTACCCGGGTCCCAGGTTCACGTGGCTTTCGTACATCGTCGGCGGTTTTCTGTTCGGCGTCGGCATGACGCTCGGTTCGGGCTGCGGCTCCAAGACCCTGATCCGCATCGGCGGCGGCAGCCTGAAGTCGCTCGTCGTGTTCGTATTCCTCGGCATCGCGGCGTACATGACCCTGAGAGGCTTGTTCGGCGCGTTGCGCGTGGGCGTTCTGGAGAAGGCCTCGGCCACGCTCGCCTCGGGCCAGGACCTGCCCTCGCTGCTCGCGGCCGCAACCGGCGTGGCGAAGGCCACCTGGACCGCGCTGCTCGCCGCCGTGATCGGCGGCGGACTCATTGCCTTCGCGTACGCCAGCAGGGACTTCCGCGCGAGCTTCGACTACACGCTGGGCGGCGTGGTGACCGGGCTGGTGGTGGTGGGCGGATGGGTTGTGAGCGGCGTCGTCGGATATGTCGCCGAGCATCCGGAGTCGCTGCAGGAAGCCTTCATCGCCACCAACACCGGGCGCATGGAGTCCTTCTCCTTCGTCGCGCCGATGGCCTTCACGCTCGAATACCTCATGTTCTGGACCGACAAGTCGAAGATCGTCACCTACGGCATCGCCTCCGGCCTGGGGGTGATCGCGGGCTCGGCCGCCTACGCTCTTGCCACGCGCACCTTCCGGTGGGAGGGCTTTCGCGACGCCGAGGACACCGCGAACCACGTCGTCGGCGGCATCCTCATGGGCTTCGGCGGCATCACGGCGCTGGGCTGCACCATCGGCCAGGGCATCACCGGCATCTCGACGCTGGCCCTGGGCTCGTTCCTCGCCCTCGGCGCGATCATTGCCGGCTCCGCCCTGACCATGAAGTATCAATACTGGCGCATGGGCGGCTGACGCTCCGGAATCGTAAAATAGGGCACATGAAAGCCGCCCTGCTGTTCCTGTGTCTCGCAACCCTTCCTGTCACCGCCTCTGCTGGAGGTACGCACGCGATCAGGCTCCTCACGCCCGATACCGCGCTCAAGGCGGCGCAGGCGGCGCTGAAGAAGTGCCGCGACGCCGGCTTCCAGGCGACGATCGCCGTGGTGGACCGCATGGGCGTGACGCAGGTGCTGCTGCGCGATCGCTACGCCGGGCCGCACACGGTGGACACGGCGCAGGCGAAGGCCTACAGCGCGGTGAGCTTCCGCACCAATACGACGGACCTGGCGGAGGCGACGCAGGCGGGACGCCCGCAGAGCGGCATCCGCCACCTGCCCGGCGTGGCCGCCGTGGGCGGCGGGCTGCTGATCGAAGCTGGGGGCTCGATTCTCGGCGCCATCGGCGTCTCGGGCGCGCCCGGCGGCAAGGAGGACGACGCCTGTGCGGCGGCGGGTATCGCGGCAATCCGCGACGACATCGAATTCTGAACCGAACGAGAGAGCCCCTGATGGACAAGACCCTGCTATCCAAGACCGCCGCGGCGATGGTCGCGCGTGGCAAAGGCGTGCTCGCCGCCGACGAGTCGAGCGGCACCTGCGAGAAGCGCTTCAAGTCGATCAACGCCGAGTGCACCGAGGAGAATCGCCGCGCCTATCGCGGGCTGCTTTTCACCACGCCCGGCGTCGAGCAATACGTTTCGGGCGTGATCCTGTTCGACGAAACCATCCGCCAGAAGACGAACGATGGCGTGCCGTTTCCCGCCTACCTGGCAGGCAAGGGCATTCTTCCCGGCATCAAGGTGGACAAGGGGGCGATGGATCTCGCGCTGTGCCCCGGCGAGAAGGTGACCGAGGGGCTGGACGGCCTGCGCGAGCGCCTGGCCGAATACTTCAAGCTCGGGGCGCGCTTCGCCAAGTGGC